>JBOGXG010000416.1:0-2451 GCA_050694195.1 Actinomycetota bacterium
TCGGTGATCGGCGTGGACCGGATACCACTGGTCAGCGGCATCGACCGTGCGATGTTCGGTTACTTCGGGTCCAAGCTGGCCGCCGAGCGGATCGTGGCGGAGTCCGGTCTGCCGTGGACGACACTTCGTTCCGCCCAGTTCCACGACCTGCTCCTGAAGGTCGCGCAGCAGATGACGAAGCTGCCGGTGGTACCGGCCCCGCCCTTCCGCTTCCAGCCGATCGAGACGGATGAGATCGCCTCTCGACTGGTCGAACTCGCCCTCGGTACCCCGGCCGGCTTGGTGCCCGACATGGCCGGTCCGCAGGTGTACACGATGAAAGATCTGGTCCGACGGTACCTGCGGGCGCGCGGCAAGCATCGGCTAACCGTCCCGATCCGGGTTCCGGGGAAGGCCGCACGTGCATTCCGAGCCGGCGCGAATCTGAACCTAGATCGAGCAGTCGGCCGGCGGACCTGGGCCGAGTTCTTGGCCGAGTATGCCGTTCCGAAGCCGGACGGCGGGATCTCTTCGGTCACGGGAGCGAGCGCCTGAGGAGACCCGTCACGGCGAGGCATCGCACCCTCACGGGGACGATGTGAGAAGCCGCAGGTTGTGCCCCGGATATATAGGACAATCGGGGATCCTCGTCGAAGCATTGAGTGCCCCCTCCCGACGATGGAGGCTCGATGCCGGCTCCAAACAGGTCCCCTCATGTCACTACGGCGACAACGTTGAGCGTCGTCCTCATCCTGGGGGCACTGGTGTCGGGCGCCCCAGGCGACGTTCACGATCACGGTGCCGGCGATCATGTCCACACGGCCGGGCTCCACAGTCACGCGATCGGGGGCCCCGACGCGGCCCGGGGTCGCGATTGGAAGCGTTTCGCGAGCCCGACCAAGCCGTACGGTGGTCCGACGAAGGGCGTCCCTTGCGACGAGGGATCGCGGCCCGAGGAGGTTCAGGGCAAGGCTCCGAAGGCGGATTTCGACTCGGGACGCGCCGCGAAGGGCTACTCCTGCAACGCCCGTCGGGTATCCCACTTCGGCGTGTCCGGCGGCTATCGGGTCGAGCGCTACGTCGACGATGCCGGCCACGAGTGCGCGTTCTGGGACTCAACCTTGTTGTGGCCTCACAACTTGCCCGAGCAGGGGGCCGATGGACCGGGCGTGTACGTCATGGACATGACCGATCCCGCGAACCCGGTGCACACCGACACGCTGCGAACGCCCGCGATGCAATCTCCGCACGAGTCGCTACGCCTCAATACCAAGCGAGGGCTGCTCGTCGCCGATATGGGCTATCCGACCTGGAATCCCGGCTTCCTCGACGTCTACAGCGTCAAGGAGGATTGTCGCCACCCGGCGTTCGAGTCTTCGATCCCGATCGGTGTCATAGGACATGAAGGCGGGTTCTCCCCAGACGGCAAGACCTTCTACGTTGCGTCCCTCTACGGTCATACGCTGACGGCGGTAGACCTGACGAACCCGAAGGCTCCCGTTCTGTTGTGGGGGAGCGCGGATTACCAGCCGCACGGTGTCTCGATCAGCAACGACGGCAAGCGCCTCTATATGGCCGAGAGCGCCTTCGAAGACGACGGTTTCACCGGTCTGACGATCCTCGATGTCAGCGAGGTCCAGAAGCGTGTTCTGAATCCGACCGTGAGTCTGGTGAGCAGGCTGACGTGGCCGCAGCTGAGCACACCGCAGAACGCGACCCCATTCACGATGGACGGGCACAAGTACCTGTTGGAGACCGACGAGTTCGGATCCGGCAAGCGCATAGGCGCGGGGCGCATCATCGACATCCAGAACGAGAAGGAGCCGTTCGTCGTCTCGAACCTTCGACTGGCGGTGAATGAGGGAGAACAGACAGAGGACCCCGGGGACGACCAACCCTTCCAGGGCTATCAGGGCCACTACTGCTCCCTCCCCAGCCGGGTCGACCCCTACATCGTCGCGTGCAGCTTCATCATGTCGGGACTGCGCGTCTTCGACATCCGCGACCCGGCGAGCCCGCGCGAGGTCGCGTACTTCAACGACCCGCTGATGCCCGGCGAGAGCGTCCACCCCACCAAGGCGGGCGCGTTCGCGATGTCGGCCCCGGCGTACGACGAGGAGACGCGCGACATCTGGTACACGGATGGCAACAGCGGGTTCTACGTGGTGCGACTCACCGACGGCGCGGGCGTCGATAGGTTCGCCCGGCGCATCCTCTACCCGGGCAACTGAGCGCGCCGGTCCGGTCTCCGCAAGAAACGATCGAACCGGCCCGCGGGCGGCCGGGCCGGAGGCCCCCGGGTCGTCCCTCACGACTATCTTAGCGACGCGCTCTCTCTGACGGATATAAGGAGTCGCCCGACGAAGTCCTTCTTCCTCGAGAAACGAGCAGGGGAGGGGGGCGGGCTGGCCCTAGCGCGCTTCTTTCTTCGGTTCCGCCCACCATGCCTCGGCGCGACGTTCGACGCTCGGC
>JBOGXG010000417.1:0-6533 GCA_050694195.1 Actinomycetota bacterium
TGTCCGCTCCCCACATCACGCGCGGTGCCGTCCACGAGCCGGGCGCCGAATCGACCGACAGCTTCGCGAACCCCGCAGCCACGTTCTCAGCGCGGCCCAGCACGGCGTCGGACGCGAGGCGCAACGCCGCCATCTCGTCGTGCTCGAGGTCGATCTGCGGAAGGTAGTAACGCTCCTTCGGGATGATGTATCCATCCGGCTGTTCGGCCAGTCCATCGAGACCGGTGTGGCGCATCTCCACGGGGATCCCCATGGTGCGGAGCGCCTCCTTGTCGCGCTCGAAGGCGCGCCTGAAGGCCTCGAAGTTCGCCTGGTCGTAGCCGGCGATGCGGTCACGGATCTCCTGAGCCGTCATCGGCCGCTCGGTGTCGAGCAGCGCGGCGATGAGATTGATCAGACGCTCTATGCGGCGCATGGCCAGAGGGTATCCGTCACTCCCGGAAGGTCAATGACGGTCGGTCGCGACCTCTACTGGTCACCAGCTTCGAGCAACTGCTTGAGCTTTTGAAGGTTGGCGGCGACGGCCTCTTGGATGCGGCCCCCGACAAGGCCGGCCGCGACCTTCATCATCCCCCTCCCTTGGAGGGCTGCGGAATTGTGGAGGATCGTTCCCCCAGGCCTTGATTCCAGCTCGTAAGACAGCGTGCCGGTGAACGGACCGAGATCACCATGGATGGCCAACCGCTCATTCGGCTGAAACTCCGAGACGACGAAGGACTCCTGCGAGCGAGTCGGTATGGAACGGGTTTGGTCATAGGTCGCTCCTACTCCTACGGGGCCATCTGAGGTCTTTTGCGTTTCAACGATGGCGTAATTCCACTTAGGAACGTTTGAGAAGTCCGCGAGGTATGCGAATACATCCTCGGGGGGCCTGTCGATAACGACGGTGTTCTCGAACTCCATGCAGCATCCCTCCCAGCACGATGTCTGTGACCAACCAAACGTCGCGCCGTGCGACGGATCCGTCTAGCGACTTCGCTCTATGATCGCCGGCTGCGATCGAACCGCGCCCTCACTCCGAGGCGAGCCAGGACGCCGCCGCGGCCCCGGCGGCCGCCGCCGCGACGAACAGCTCGGGCACGTCGTCGACGGACCTTCCCATCGACGTGGGACGGAGCCCCTTCGCGCCCAGGAGACGCAGCCCCGGCCCACCATCGACCGTCATGAGATCGTGCCTCGCGGCGACTCCGGAATCGTGGAGTTGCGCGAGCACGCGCTCCAACCGATCCGGCGGGAGCTCCGGTACCGCAACCGTGCAGCGCTCCCTCGCGGCGACCATCAACGCCGTGACGGTGTGATGGCTGATCCCGATGTGGCGCTCCCGCAGGTCGGAGAACGAGATCCTCAGTGCCGCGATCGAGCGACCCCCGAGCGCGGTCGCCGCATCCAGGATCTGACCCTGTTCGATCGCGCTGAAACCGAGCGGCGTCTCGGTGCCCACGACGCCGGGCCCGAGGGCCACACAGATGACGTCCGCCTCCCCCGCGTACCTAAGGGCGAGCAATCCGGTGAAGACGTTCACCGACTCGAGATCGCCTCCGAAGGCATGGCCCGAAGTGCACGTGACATCGACCAGACCGGCGGCGCGCAGAGCCGCGACGGTGTGACTCCAGGCGACAGGAAGGGCTCCCCCGTCTGTCATCAGATAGCCGATCCTTGCGTCGGGCCGGGTGGCCTTGATGCCGGCCGCCGCCGCCGGCAGTTGCGAGTGCAGGCCGCAGGCCACGACCGGGGTGCCGTCTAGCGTGCGCGCCGCGGCCAAAGCGGCGTGGTGCTCGCTCTCGGGAGCCTCGGCGGCGAGAACCTCGGTTTGCCACGGCGTGTAACGGAGCTTCACGATGTGGCCGGGACCGGGGTCGACCGACCCGGGGCCGTCGAGGTTCCACAGGATAAAGGCGACGCCACCGGTCCCGAGCTCCAGTTCCAGACCCGTCATGTTCAGTACGACGCGGTGTCCTACTTCGAGGGGGCCGAGCATGCGCGGGAACCCGGCGACCTCGACCTCGTCTCCCTGGTCGACGCGTGCTTTCCCGCGGATGATGTCGTCGGTCGTGTCGTCGATCGCGGTGATCCGGCCTTGCCTGAATGCCGCCACTAGCGATCCGTTCGCTCGTGACTCACTAGAGAGAAGCGATCAGCTTCGCCACGCGGTCGTCGTTGGCTCGGAAGGGATCTTTGCAGAGGACGGTCCGCTGAGCCTGGTCGTTGAGCTTCAGGTGCACCCAGTCCACGGTGTAATCGCGTCGTTTCCTCTTCGCCGCGCGGATGAACTCACCCCGCAGCTTCGCCCTCGTCGTCTGCGGCGGTTCGTGCTTGGCGCGTTCGATGTCGGCCTCATCGCAGATCCTCTCGACGCGACCGCGCCGCTCGAGGATGTAGTAGAGGCCGCGTTTCCGGTTCACGTCGTGATAGGCGAGATCCATGAGGGCCACCCTCGGGTGTGTGAGCGGGATGTTGTGCTTCGCCCTGTAGCCGTCGATGAGGTGCCGCTTGGCGATCCAGTCCACCTGGGTAACGAGCCGGTCCGGATCCTCCTCGAGCGAGGTGATCGCGTGTTCCCACATCCTCGCTATCTCCTTCATCACGTGATCGTCGCGCTGATCCACCCACCGAAGGGCCTTGTCGAGATACTCCTTCTGCATGTCGAGAGCCGATAGCTCCCGGCCGTTCGCGAGACGAACCTTCCTCTTACATTCGGTGTCCCGCGAGATATCCCTGATCGCTCGGATCGCGTTCTCGAGCGTCATGTCGCGCGTCTGAACGCCCTCCTCGATCATCCTCAGCAGCAGGGCCGTCGCCCCCACCTTCAGGTAAGACGCCCACTCGCTCATGTTCGAGTCGCCGACGATCACGTGCAAGCGGCGGAACTTCTCGGCGTCGGCATGCGGCTCGTCGCGGGTGTTGATGATCGGACGCGACCTCGTCGTAGCGGACGAGACGCCTTCCCAGATGTGCTCGGCGCGCTGCGAGATGCAGAACAGCGCCCCGCGTGCCGTTTGCAGCACCTTCCCCGCGCCGGCGAAGATCTGCCGCGACACGAAGAACGGGATCATCACCTCGGAGAGCCGCCCGAATTCCCCGTAACGCGACACAAGGTAGTTCTCGTGACTCCCGTAGGAGTTACCGGCCGAGTCGGTGTTGTTCTTGAACAGGTAGATGTCGCCGGAGATCCCTTCCTCTCTGAGGCGTGCCTCTGCGGCCCGGAGGAGATCCTCCAGGATGCGCTCCCCCGCCTTGTCGTGAACCACGAGGTCGTACACCGTGTCGCACTCCGGGGTGGCGTATTCGGGGTGCGAGCCGACGTCGAGGTAGAGGCGGGCCCCGTTCTCGAGGAAAACGTTCGACGACCGGCCCCACGACACGACGCGCCGGAACAGGTAGCGAGCGACCTCGTCGGGAGACAGACGCCGCTGCCCTCGGAAGGTACAGGTGACGCCGAACTCGTTCTCGGTCCCGAATATCCGTCGCTCCACCCGTAAAGGATAGGCCGGGACGGCTCTAAAGAGCGGCTTGCCCTCTGGATTCAGCCAGGAGGTTCTTCGTTCTCCGCCGTTGAAGAGTCCTCCCGATCCTCGCCTTCACCGCTGCCTTTCTCTTGATCGGCAGCATCCTTCTCCCATTCGGTGTTGGGATCGGGTTCCTCGTCGAGGGCATGTTCGGTCGGCTCGTCGATCACGGCCTCACCGGGTCCATCGGCCGGATTCTTCTCGTCGTTCATCGCATCCCCCTCGCGCTGTCGGTCTCGAGTATTTAGAACGCGGCGGCCAACTCTTTCTCGGAGAGCCGGCGGAACTTCCGGCGCGATCTCGTTCGATCCAGGACGGCTCCCTCCAGGGTGTCCGCCGGCGCGTCTCTTCCCTCCACGGTCGTGAGCGCGTCGTGGCCGAGCTTGATCGCGGCGTTAAGAGCCGGAGCCTTCTTCGGGTACTTGTCTTTCAGATAGGTGCCGAGTGCTTCCGCCTGTCCTCCCATCGCCACCCAGTCCTTGCGGTCGGTGACGGAGCCGTCGTAAAGGATGTGGAAGATCTCGTTCGTGGCCGGTGTCTCCCCCACCGCGGCCACGAGGATCTCGCACTCGTAAGGTTTGGGCGCCTCCGTGAAGATCGTGCCGAGTGTTTGGGAGTACGCATTCGCGAGAGCCTTCGCGGAGACGTCCTCACGTGAGTAGCTGTAGCCCTTCACGTCGACGAGCCTGATACCGCCGATCCGCATCTGTTCGAACTCGTTGAACTTCCCGACGCCTGCGAAGGCGATCCTGTCGTAGATCTCGGAGATCTTGTGCAGTGTGACCGAAGGGTTCTCGGCGAGAAAGAGGATCCCGCTCGAGTACTCGAGAACGATCACCGACTTGCCTCGCGCTATCCCCTTGCGGGCATAGTCGCCCTTGTCCTTCATGAGTTGCTCGGGCGACACGTAGTAGGGCATCGCCATCAGCTCGACTCCTCATCCTTGGGGGGCCGGCGCACGTCCACGGTATGAGTCTCCGGGAGCAGCATCCGCTCGCGCCGTTCGCCGATGAGCTCTTCGAACAGCCGTCGGATCTCGTCCTCGGCGATCTCCTTGGTGCCTTCCGTGGAGATCGCCACCACCGTCGGGAAGATCCCCCGCATCAGATCCGGCCCCCCCGTGCCGACATCCTCGTCGGCGGCATCGAAGAGCGCCTCGATGGCGATCTTGACGGCCTCGTCGTGTGCCAGCTCGTGCTGGAACCGTTTCTTGAGCGAAGACCGAGCGTCCTTCCCGCCCGAACCGGTCGCGTGGTAGTCGTCCTCTTCGTAACGGCCCCCCGTGACGTCGTATTTGAAGATCCGACCGAGGTCCCTCCGCTCGTCGTATCCCGCAAACAGGGGAACGACCACGAGGCCCTGCATCGCCATCGGCAGGTTCGCTCGGATCATCTGAGAGAGCTTGTTGGCTTTTCCCTCGAGGCTCAGCCGTTCTCCCTCCACCTTCTCGTAGTGCTCCAGCTCGGTCTGGAGAAGGCGAACCATCTCCACGGCAGGCCCCGCCGCTCCGGCGATCGCCACTGCCGACATGTCGTCCGCCGCGAACACCTTCTCGATCGAGCGGTGCGCGATCTGGAATCCCTCGGTGGCGCGCCTGTCCCCCGCCACGATCACACCGGCGTCGTACCGCAGCGCAAGGACCGTCGTGCCTTCGGGGGACGAGATCGACCCCGCCCCCTCGATCTTGCGCCCGAGCATGTCCGGGGCGGTGGTCTTCAGTACCTCCGAGAAAGAGGACCCGGGCCCATTGACCGGGATCCTCATAAGGTCGCCGAGACTCGGCTCAGGTGTCCATTCCATGGGCCTCAAGATAGTGCATCGCGCGCTCCAGGAGGGCGACCTCGTCGCCGAACCGGAGTGGAGTCTCCGCATCCCAACGGCAGCTGGGTCCTCTCGAGATATCGAGAGGCGACGCGAAGAAGCTCGGGGTCATCGTTCAGGAGCCCGATGGCCTTGTTGCACTTGCCGCACAGCAGCCCGCGCACTCGCCCGGTTCCGTGTTCGTGATCGACGTGAAGCTTCTCGACCTCGGTTCTACAGACGGCGCAGCGATTCGCTTGCGCCACACATAGGAATCCATAAACCTCGATCGAGAGCCCATATGCCCGCCTCAGATGACTGACCCGAGCCTGCTCTCGGCGGCGCTCCCGGTTGACGGTTCGATTGCGCTCCAGCAGCTCTTGGTACCGCTTTGGATGGCGCGCTCGCCATCGCTGGGTCCGCCTGATGAAAGGTTCTGGGTTACGCCGATAATTCTCTCGAACTCGCTTAGCGATGCATGCCTTGCAATCATTCCGGTGGCCGTCACGCAAGCCAGCTTGCTTATAGAACTCCGTCAGTGGCTTCTGGACACCACACTTGACGCAGATCTTCTCGTCGGTCAACGCGCTCCTTCCTCGGGCGCGGACCGTCTGGTAGGTAGGTGAAGCTTCGAGGCGGTTTGACTACTCTACGTAGTCATTCGCCTCCTTTCTGCACGTACGATCTCACGAACTCCTCGGCGTTGAGCTCTAGCACGGAGTCGATCTCGTCCAGAAGTTCGTCGGTTTCTTCGGCGGTCGAGGTGTCGGCCTTCTTCGCGTCGGCCTGCGCCGACTCCTCGTCTCGTTTCGGCTTCGGCTTTCGAGTCTGGTCCCCAGATGCCATGAGTCACCTCGCTAGAGTCAGTTAGGCCTTAATGGTACTTCGAAGCGAGGACGTTCTCTCTTAACCCGGCTCAGCCGCTGAGGTTCGCAAGGAGAGTCGTGGCGTCGGGGCTGGCGTCGAACAGGGCGGAAACATGTGCCTTCGTCCCCCTGGCGGGCTCCATCGTCGGAACCTTGCGCAGGGGTTCGTCTCCCGTGTCGAAGATGAGGGCGTCCCACGAGGCGGCGACGATTCGGGGGGAGAAGCGCCGCAGACACTCACCTCTGAAGTACGCGCGGGTGTCCTCGGGAGGATGGTCGACGGCGAACGCGATGGCGTCGTCGGAGACGAGACGCTGCATCTTGCCGGAGTCGACGAGCTTCCAGTAGAGGCTCTTGGCGC
>JBOGXG010000418.1:0-2139 GCA_050694195.1 Actinomycetota bacterium
GACGAATTCCGTTCCGGTGGTGGTCGGCGGCGGAACCGTCGCTTACGTGAATCCCACCGAGCATCGCTACATCGACGATCCCGCTCATCGAGAGGAGGGGGGCACGCCCGAGATAATCGGCTCGATACGGGCGGGCCTCATCTTCCAGCTAAAGGACGCCGTCGGCGCCGACACGATCCGGACGCGCGAGGAGTCGTTAATCCGGCGAGCGATCGAGTCGTGGAGCAAGAACCCGAACATCGAGATCCTCGGCAACCACGACGCCGAACGCCTCTCGATCGTGTCTTTCGTCGTTCGTCACGAACGGAGGTACCTCCACCACAACTTCGTCGTCGCGTTGCTGAACGATCTGTTCGGGATCCAGTCGAGAGGTGGGTGCTCGTGTGCCGGACCGTACGGTCACCGGCTGCTCGGGATCGATATCGAGAGATCTCACGAGTTCGAGCGAGAGGTAGCCACGGGGTGCGAGGGCATCAAGCCCGGGTGGGTGCGAGTGAACTTCAACTACTTCATCTCGGAAACCGTCTTCGACTACATCCTTCAAGCGGTGCACATGGTCGCTACGGACGGGTGGCGGATGCTGCGGGATTACGAGTTCGAACCGATGTCGGGGCTGTGGCACAACACCTGGGGACTCGTGGATCCGCCCGTGAGCATGAGGGACATCAGCTACGACGGTGGTCGATCCACCTACGTTCGCCGGCGCCAGACCGAGTCGGAAGACCGGCTGCATGATTACCTGAAGATGGCAGCGATCCTCCACAGCGCGGAGGACGACCCGGTGCCTCCTCGACCGCACCTGTCGGACGACTTCGAGCACCTCAGGTGGTTCGTCCTGGCCGATGACGTGCGCGCCGACGTGAAGGGTGTGTAACCCCCAAGCAAGGGTCGGCCGCGCGTCGCGATCACAGGGGCCGAGGGCACCCGAGGGAACCGAGGGACATCGGGGTGGCGTCTCCGGGGCGGAGGTCTACGCGCTGAGGGGATATCTCCCGACCTTCCGTCTAGCGGCGAAACGCCTCGACGGGTGGGCCGTTTACGAGGCCGACACCGTCCCTCGTGCAACGACCGGTCGCGACCTCCTCGACATCGAAGGCAAGGTCGCGTACATCAGCGTCATGACGGAACCTCTACCTCGCGAGCGTTCTATCCGGAGAGCCGCCTCCTATGGCGCATCTCACCGCGTCTCGCCAACGTTTATCTGCATCGCCTGGACATAGAGGCGACGAAGGCGGGATTGCGCTTCGTGCGCTATGCGGATGACTTCATCGTCACGGCAAACCGGAGATGGAAGGCGCGTCGCGCCGACCAGATGATCCGGGAGCTGGTGGCCGACATCGGACTGTCCTTTAACGAGGACAAGTCCGGGGTCCGCAACCTGCAACGCGACGAGGTCTAGTTCTAGTTCCTCGGCTTCTGCTTTTATGCCGGGAGGTTCCTTCGGCCACGGCAACGAGCAATAGCCAGGTTCAAGGCCCAGGTCCGTTATCTCACCCGACGCAAACGAGGAGTGAGCTTGCAAGCGGTCGTCGACTCGCTCAACCCCGTCATCAGAGGTTGGGGAACTATTTCGTCGACGGTCACATCGCGAAGCTCGTCGAGCGCCTGGATGAGTGGATCAGGATGCGGTTGCGCAGCTCCAAGCGAAAACGCATCGCAAAGCCGGGCCTCAACCGGCAGATGCCCACGCGGGTGCTGGACGATATGGGCCTCGTCAGCTTGGTGTCACTACGTCAGAACCGGCTGTTCCCTGCCATGGGGTGAGGTTTCTGGGTGAGCCGGATGCGGGAGATCCGCACGTCCGGTTCCTACGGGCGGGGGAGGCCGCAAGACCTCCCCCCGACCCACTTGGGCCCCATTGGCACGCCACGGCCTCGGCAGGAGAACGTTGCTTCGGCAAGAACCCTCATAGAGGCAACTCCTCCAGGAGGCGGACATGAGATTCATCAGGATCGCCGGAGCCGTCGCGCTCCTCGCGGCGCCGACGCTGCAGCCGACGGCTGTCGGCGCGGCCGCGAACAAATCGAAGAACGTTTCGGTCGTCGAAGAGATCAAGTACTGGGGCGGATCGCACCTGACGTTCGGCGGCGACTACGCGTACGCGGGTCAGTGGAACGGCCGCGGCGAGCGGCCCAAGGT
>JBOGXG010000419.1:0-3653 GCA_050694195.1 Actinomycetota bacterium
GGCCGAGCGCGACCATGCCGCGGTTCTGTGAGCCAACCTCTCTTTGATCGTCGGTCGATATGACGCGCTGAACTCCGCCCACGTTATGTCGCGACCTTCCGATCTTGCTGCCGTCCTTTCCTGAAGGAAGCGACGCGCGACGATATGGGCGTGCATCTGACGAGTTGTGGCACCGCCGGCATGAACGCGGTAGCCGCCCAGAACCTCCGGCAACGTCGCCATCGGCCCTAGCGTCGCCAGCTTCATGAGTGCATCGAGATCCTCGACCTGGCCCACGACCTCTTTGAGCCCCTCGTCGAAACCGCCGATCTCTCTCAGCGCGTCCGTTCTCACCATCAGAGAGGAGAGGCTGAACGGCATGAAGTTCCCGGCCGCGATGGCCGGACGGTCCGATTCCTTCACCTCCGAACCGGTCACGTTCAGCAGCTTCCCCGTCTCCGTCTCGTACCTCATGCGGGTTCCGACGGCAACGAGCGAGGGGTCGGCGGCTATCGCCGCGACCTGGTGCTCGATCTTCTCCGGGTACCAATAATCGTCCGCGTCGAGGAACGCGATCAGGTCACCGCGCGCCGCCTCGATCGCGCGATTCCGTGCCTTCGCCACGCCTCCGTTCGGTCCGCACAGGAGTATCAGCCGGGGATCTTCGATGGAGCGGACGATCTCGGCGGTTCGATCGGCGGAACCATCGTCGACGACGATGACCTCGAGATCTCGATAGGTCTGATCGAGGGCGCTCCCGACCGCCTGACGGATGAAGCGTTCCGCGTTGTAGGCCGGCACCACGATGCTGACCATGATCCTTCGGGTGCCGTGATCCGAACGTCGAGGTTCCATCGCCTCTCTCCTAGTCATGTCGGCGTTCATAAGACTTCTCCGATGGAGGCGGGGGACACGGTGGGGTCCGGCCCGGTGACCGCGGTTCGTTGATCCTGCTCGGGATACTGCGATCTGTAGGCGGACAGCAGTTGCTGCCACCACACGATCACCCCGACCCACATCCCGATCGCGCTACCCCACGCGGCGGGAACTGCTCCTCCCAGAGCGGCCCCCGCGCCTGCCGCGAATACCGTGACGCAAGAAAGGAAGATCCTCGCCCGGAGACTGTGCCTGGCTGCTTCGAGCGCGCGCAGCCCGGTCAGCGCACCGGAGAGGACCCCGGCCGCCGTCATGGCGAGTGTCAGGGGAAGGAGGACGGAACGCGCGCTGATCCAGACATCGCCCAGGATCAACTCACCCCATCGCTCGGGTATGAGCAGGCCGGAGATACCCCAGACCAAGGTGATGCCGCCGAGGGCGATCGAGATCCTCGAGCTCAAGGCCATCATCTCCCCGGGTTGGCGGCGCAGCATCCGCACGGCGGCAGGTACGGCAACGATGCTGATCCCCATGAAGAGGATGTTGAGCGGTCCCAAGATGAGGTATCCCGCGCGGATGGCGCCGATCGCGGGCAGCCCCGCGAAGAACCCCACGACGTACACGGTTAGCTGCGCGCCGATGCTCATGGCGGCGAACTCGCCCATGAACCGGCCGGCGAGATCCTTCTGTCGGTTCCACCATTCTCTTGTCAGTCCCACGGCGGGTGTCGTACGGGCTTGGATCATCCCCACGAGCGCGGCAACCGTCGCACCGAGACCCCACACCGCGACGAGTTGAGCTACGGAGGGATCGGGGGCGCGCACGACCACCCACAAGGCAGGCAACAGCACCAGCGCCCACACGAGATCGTTGACGAACGCCGATCTCCCTCGCTCCTGTGTGAAGAAGACGTACCGCCAACCGTCCTGAAGGGTAAGGAAGGGCAGGAAGAGCGCCAGCATGAGGAAAGGGGTGACGAAACTGCCGCCGAGGATGGCGGCCGCCACGACGCAGACCAGGCTCATCGCACATCCGACGGCTACCGCCGTTCCCGTTGCGGAGCGAGCGGCACGGATGAACGGGGTGCCGGATATACCGCTCAGGCGGACGACCAGCGGGTCCGTGCTCATCGCGCGGGATATGCCGAGGGCAACGAGATAGGTGACGAAGACGACGTTGAAGAGGCCGAAGTCACGCGTTCCCACCGTCCGCGCGACGACGATGCCTATGGCGAAGTTCGTAAGGCTGTTGAGAGCTTGATCGGCGACGCCCCAGCCGAATCGTTTGGCGGTCGCGATCAGCGGAGTCACGGCTCTCATGCCGCGGCTCGGCGCGCGGGACCGTCGCATGTTCCTACGGATACGCTCAGGGGAAGAGAACCGGTAGCGGCCCCAACCATTACATCGGAGGCATCATGTGCGCTGCACGTTTGCCACGAGTAACCGTCGTTACTCCCAGCTACAACCAGGCGGGATACCTGAAGGAGACGATCGAAAGCGTCCTGAGCCAGGGGTACCCGGAGCTCGAATACATCATCATGGATGGTGGTTCGACGGATGGTTCCGCCGAACTCATCGAGAGCTATGCATCCGACCTCGCCTACTGGCAGAGCGAACCCGATGCCGGACAATCCGATGCCATCCGGCGCGGTTTCGAGCGGGGAACCGGTGAGATCCTCGCGTGGCTGAACTCCGACGACACCTACGAACCAGGAACGCTGCACAGGATCGGTGCCACGTTCGCCGAGCAACGCGACGCGGCGATGGTGTACGGGGACTACTTCGTCCTCTATCCGGACGGACGGAAGGTGCTGAAGCGGAAGATCGGTTTCGATTTCAAGATCTGTCTCTACTCGTACCTGATGATCCCTCAGCCGTCGTCCTTCTGGCGTGCCGATGCCTACAAGGCCGTTGGTGGGTTGGATCCCGCCTTCCGGTTCGCCATGGACTACGACTTCTTCCTCCGGATGGGGGCCCGCTTCGAGGACCAGGTCGTCCACATCCGAGAGCCGTTCTCCACGTTCCGCGTGCATCCCACGTCCAAGTCCGTGGCCGAGCAAGATTCGTTCGGAGGCGAGCTGCGGCAGATCCGGCAGCGATTCTTCAGCGGGCCGCGCTGGAGCTGGAAGCTCCGGAAGTACCTCTATCTGCTCAAAGCCCAGTCCCGCTTCGTCATCGAGAGAGGGACGCTGCCCTTGCGGAAGGACAGGGCGAAGGCCTGACCTCACGAGGCGATCCCTCGCTCGGAGAGGATCTCGCCCAACCGTTCCCTATGGTTGAGTCCGTGGGCGCTCGGTCCGGGGCGCGTGTCGGCAACCTCCAGAACCGCCGCGGCGAGTGCCTCTGCCGTCGCCTCCGGCGCCACGGCATGAACCGCGGTGGCGCCTAGGAGCGGTGGTCCGCCGCGCGCGATGCATACGGCGGGAAGCCCGCAGGCAACGGCCTCGGCAACCGCCAGTCCGGCTTCGTCGTGGAAACTCGGGAAGAGGAGCACGTCGGCTTCCTCCCGCATCAAGCGCATGACCTCGCCGCGAGGCACCCAACCGAGGAAGTGCACCCTGTCGGAGACGCCGTAACGGTGGGCGGCTTTTCGCAGTCGCTTCTCGTCGGGGCCCGAACCGCAGATCAGCAGACGCCATTGGGGGAGGTGCTTCATCGCGCGAAGGGCCAGTATCAATCCCTTCAACGGGACGAGACGCCCCGCGAAGATCGCCGTTCGACTCGGGCCGGCGACTCTCGTTATCCGCTGCAGTTGCTTGCCCTCGACGATGGCGTTGGGGAAGACCTCGACCTTCCATC
>JBOGXG010000420.1:0-8940 GCA_050694195.1 Actinomycetota bacterium
GCCCCGGATGGCATCTGGGATGCACTCATCGAGCACGCCCAGACCGCCGGATACGAAGTGATCCGCAACCGGCGCGGGAGCGAGAACGGCTTCTGCGACTTCTCGAACAAGCAGATCGCGGTGCGACCGGACGTCGCTCCGGCGCAAGCGGTCAAGACCCTGATCCACGAGATCGCCCACGCGCTTCTGCATGGCGAGGGAATTCGGCCGTCCCGAGAGATCGCCGAGGTCGCGGTCGAATCGGTCGCCTTCATCGTCTGTGACGCGATCGGCCTCGACACGGGCGACTACAGCTTCGCCTACGTCGCCCGCTGGACAGATGGTGAGGTGGACATGGTCAAGGCGACTGCCGATCGCGTCGTGGCCTGCGCCCGAAGCATCATCGCTGGGGTCGGAGAGGTCACCAGCGGGAGACCAGCTCATGGTCACGAAACTAGATAATCTTCGCCAGGCGATTCGGAGATTGTTCCTGAAACCGCGAGACCTCCTTGGGAGTTGCGGTGTCCTTAAGGTATGAAATGGGCGAATTCGTCGTTATCCGTGAAGATTCAGCCTGTGCGCTCTCGCGGCATTAACTCAGCGATCGACGACCTCTACAGGACCCATGGGGCGGCGGCCTTGCGGCGCGCCTACCTGCTGAGCGGGGGACCAGGCGGGGGCGGAGGACATCGTCCAGGACGCCTTCACGAGGATCCTGGGCCGGCTACGGGGGATCCGCGATCCGGAGGCCCTGGGGGGTTACTTGAACCGGACGATCGTGAACCTCGCCAAGAACCACCACCGGACCCAGGGCCGGCTGCGCGCGTTCCTATCGAGCACGGCCAGCTCGGCACCGGATGTCAGCTTCTTGCCGGACGTCGAGGAGCGAGATGAGCTCCACCGCGAGCTGTTGGCGCTTCCTTACCGCCAACGAGCGGCACTCGTGCTGCGTTACTGCGAGGACCTGTCCGAGGCGGAGGTTGCGATCGCCCTTGGGACAAGCCCTAAAGCGGTGAGATCGCTGGTGAGCCGAGGGCTAACGACACTTCGGAGCTCGAACGGGAAGGCAAGTCATGGATGACATCGAAAGAAGGCTAAGGGACCTCGGCGAGTGGACCGCAGAGAAGTTCGCGAGCGGACCGATCCCCTCAGTAGGAGTTGTCAGACGCGCACGACTGCGCAAGGGACTCATGGCGTTCGGTTCCCTGGGTTTGGTCGGCTTGTTGGCGATCGGCGGCTACGCGGGCGTTAACGGCTTTGTTGAAGGGTCACCTCGCACCATTACCGGAAACGTGTTCGATGCCGCAACCCGCGCCACGGAGGAGCAGGGATCTGCTCGCATCGAGTTCGATATGACTAGTCGCTCCGAAGGGACGTCTTCGCAGGACTTTGAGGCACACGGCAGCGGCGAGATCGACTTCGCTGCACGACGCTCCCACATGAGGTTTGAGTTGGAGGGGACACCTGCACGATCCGACACGCTGGAGCTGATCGTCGCCGACACGGAAGCCTACATGACCAGCCTCTCCTGGCCGGATGACAAATGGATGAAGATCGATCTCGGCTCAGCCGGGCAGACGGGGACTCTCGGGATCGGTCAATGGGATCCAACAGGCATCCTTGAAAGTCTCGATTCCGTTGCTGACGAGATTGAGATCATGGGCCGAGACGAGGTCGCCGGAGTCGCGGTGACCCATTATCGAGCGATCCTCGATCCACAGGAGGCAACGGAAGGGTCGGCCGACGTTTGGATCGACGAGCAAGAGTTGGTGCGGATGATCAGGTTCGAGACGTCGTCCGAGACCGCTCGGATGCCCCTGGCCATGGTTTACGAGATGCGCTTCTTCGACTATGGAGCACAGGTCCACATCGAGTTGCCGGATCCTGGGGACGTAACAGAAGAGGATCTTGGCAGTCTCGCGGAGTCGGACGAGTCGGGCTCGGTCGGTGAAAGGTCGTTCTTCCTTGTTGGTGCGGACGGTTTCCAGGGTCCCGTCGTCATCTTCACCCAGACGGAGGGCGTGCCCCAGGGTTGTCTTGGGGGAGCCCCGGCTTGGGTCACAGGAGCAGAACTTGTGGATGAGTCCTCCGGCGAAGTGATCGCTGTGATCGAACCGCCGGAGGGTTCCTCGCATTTCGAGAGTGCGGAAGTCCTGTGTTTAGGGGAGGATCGTCCCGGCAATCTCAGATCATCACTAAGACGCGATCCCACGCGTTATACGTTGCGATTAAAAGGTGGCGGCAAGGTGCTTACAGTGCCCTTGATGTCGGCTGAGCCTCTAGAGCTAAGACCCAATGACCAAGATTAGAGTGGCCCGAACTCCACAGTGATGTGCCGAGGGCATCTGGGAAGTACTCCTCGCTCATTCGAATGCGGCAGGTCTCGACGTATTCGCAACCAACGAGGAGGCGCAACGGCTGCTGCGATTTCCTCAACAAGACAATCGTCGTCCGGCCCGACATCGCACCGTTGTAAGCGGTCAAAACCCTCGTCCATGAGCTCGCCCACGCGCTCCTTCACGGCGGAGACGTGAAGCCGTCCCGAGACATCGCCGAGGTCGAGGTCGAGAGTGTCGCCTTCATCGTGTGCGACGCGTTGGGCCTGGACAGTGGCGAGTACAGCTTCCCGTACGTGACCCACTGGGCTGAGGGTTCCGAGGAGATCGCTAAGCAGACCGCGGAGCGTGCGATCGGCTGTGCCAAGCAGATCCTGGCTGTTCTAGAGCAACCTCAGTCTCACGTTCTCGAAACTATCGGAAAGGAGTAAGACGTGGGCAGACTCGAATGTGATGAGGAACGAGATCGTCTCCGCTCGCATCACTTCGTTGCGGAAGACCATCGGCGACCAGCTTCCGGAGGTCTGGGCCATCTTCAAGGACGGCACCGACAAGATGCTGTTCACCTATTACCCGGATGAGATCTCCTTCCAGGCTCAGGACATCGGCCTG
This sequence comes from Actinomycetota bacterium, assembly GCA_050694195.1. Taxonomy (GTDB): domain Bacteria; phylum Actinomycetota; class CADDZG01; order CADDZG01; family WHSQ01; genus JBOGXG01. The sequence continues at coordinate 2,928 of JBOGXG010000420.1, forward strand.
ACCGAGGAAGAAGCCCGAGTCTTCAAGTTCGGCCGCGACCGGGCCTATCTGCAGGCCGAGTAGGCCTACTAGGACGAGGCTACCGTCGCGGGTTCAGTTACGACCACGCGGATCCACAACTCCACGACCGCCCCTTTTGTCGCCCTCAGCGCCCTGTCAGGGTGACTGTGTACGTTCCCGCGCTGCTGAAGTGCAGTACGACGTCCTGATCCTGCTGCGTGACGGGGACACCATTGACGTCGACCGGACCGGTACCCAGGATCGTGACGTCCACCGGACCATCGGTACGAATTTCCGCTATCAACGGTTCATCCGTCGATAAACCCATCCGTTGCATGTCCAACGCGGCCGCCCGAAGGTTCGATAGTTCTGCTTCGAAGCTGTTCTGCCGGGGCGCGTTGACTCCGGGGACTTTTTCCCGGCCGCTGAACGTGTGCGTCATACACATGTCCTTGTTACTGTTACCGGTGTAAGGGCACGATTCCGGTTCCCACTCTGCGCCGGTCGAGACCGTCGGCTGGATAGCCTTCGTTGTGTACTCGTCACGTCCGAGTCCCCTAGTCGTCGCGTCGATCGATCCGTACGAGTCATCACCAAGCGCGGTATCACGGACGCGTAGTCCCGAGACCCAGTACGCATGGTCGTAGACCAAACGAGGCGAGATCTCTGGCCGCCACCATTCCTCGGAGGTTCGGTAGGTGACGCGCACCGGATCTGAATCGATGCGGACAGCATTGATGAAGTCGGCTTCGAGGCGATACCTGTCCCACCGGGATATCGAGTTGTGCTCTCCTTGGGCGAACAGCGCCATCTTGTACGGATAGCCGAGCGCCTCCAGCCGCGCCGCGTCCTGCACGGTCATATAGGCAGGAAGCAACCAATCGGTAACACCCTTGTGCATGAAGACCTCGGTGTTGCGGTAGTTGGGGAACAGATCGCTGGGCATCGTGTATGTCCCCGTGCAGTAGCCGGGGTTGCCGGAACACCCCGACCACACTATGCCGCCGGCGAAGAGGTCGGGGTGCAGGCCGAGCATCCGGTGGGTGCCTACTCCGCCCATCGAGATGCCTCCCAGGACGGTCTTCGCCGGATCGACCGTGTAATGACGCTGCGCGTCGTCCATCGCCTCCAGCACCGCCAGCTCCGAGTAGTCCGCGAACCCGGAATGCGGGCCGAGCGCTAGCGGATCGACGAGGATCGATCCGGTGGCATCACCGAGGTCTCGCTGGATACCGGGCCACCAAGGGGTTCCGAAGGTCGGCCATCCTGAGCCGTGCAGCAGCACGGTCATGCGGTCGAACTCCTCAGGGACATAGATGTCGTAGGTCTGCCACGGTCCAAGGAAGTCGTAGTTCCATCCGACGTGAGGACCTGGCCGCCAGCCAGGGACATCGGTCTCGCTGATGCCCTCAAAGGGCGGCACGAGTCGCGCCGAGCTGGGGTAGATCCGTTGGTGGGCCCCGGTGAGCGTTCGCGGAGGCGTGTCGGCGGCGGTCAGATCGATGTCTGCGTAGTACTTGTCGATGTTGCCCGCCGCGAGTGCGGCCGCCTGCGCTCGTTCCCAGTAGAAGTTGGCCGCGAAGACGTCTGAAGCGGGTCTCGTGACTGACGCCTCGTCGTGCCGGAACGCAACGTTGAAGACGTTCGGGTGCTCGCCGTCGCCACCTCCCGGCCGCGTGGCCGTGCGCGTTGCCTCTACCTGCATCCACCTCTTCTGCTCGTCATCCCAGAGGCCGGAGGCCACGTAAGCTCGAAACTTGGGTCCAACCCGAGAGATCGGTAGCGAGATCTCGAAGGCGTTGTCATCCAGATCGGCGGCAATCGCGCCGCCGACCGCTTCTATCGGCATTCCATCGAGCATCGCACCGCCACCCCAGGCCGTGATGACATGGTCGGTCCCCGGTGTCGAGATACCGGCGTCGAGCGGCCACGTCAGACGCTCGTCGTCGGCATCACCGAGCGCGATGCCAACTACGGTCGTGTTCTGGTCCAGCAGTGTGTTTAAGACGACGAGGAAGTGGACGTCAGATCCGTCGCGCACGACGCGGAACTGAGAGATGTCGGCGGCGTTGTTCCCGTAGCGGGCTGGAGCATTCGGGTACATGTAGGTGCCCACCCCGGCTCGGTGCGTACCACGCGACGAAGCGTCATCGCGGACTACGGAGGCGTCGCCGACGGCCGCGCCCATGTCGTCGTGGAGGTAGTCCTGGTAGATGAACTCTCCCTCGGAAACGACTGACTCGCCGCCGACCATTGGAGATGAACCCTTCCAGTCTGCGATCTTTCCGTCCACTTCGGCCGTGATCGGGTGCGGTGGGTTGGGCGGCGCGGTGCTGGGGGGCTGCGCCACCGCCGTGGCTCCCGGAAGCACGGTGATAGCGACGGCCAGCGCTAGTAACACGGACCTGGAACCACTTTTCATCCTCAGTACCCCCGCGATCGCTTGCCCTCGTGACGCTCGTTAGGGATTTCTCCAATCGCCGAGGGATTCCCTTTGGAGGAACCGAAGTGTTCCGTGGCGAAACACTGTGGAAACCACAGGAGGTAGGCCCGTGCCGCAAGCGACAATCGATACCCCCAAAGACCTGCTCACGCCTTCCGAGATTGCGTGGGATGAGCTCCGTGTTCCCGATGGTTGGGAACCGATCGCGATGCTGTGCCGGGCGATTTACGAGGATTTGGATGACCTAACGAAGTCGATCGTGGATCAGATCCAGACAGAGATCCCCGGGTATGCCAAGCCGGCGGTGCCTCGAGCCGACGTCGCGCGGTCGGTGTTTCGAAACATCGAGATGATCATCACGGCGATCTCGGAGCATCGCGGGCCTCTTCCGGACGAACTCGAGATTCGCGCCGAGCTGGGGCGCCGCCGAGCGCTCCAGGGTCTTGCCGCGGATTCTTTGCTGCAGGCCTACCACGTCGGCTACCGCGAATTCTGGCGGGCACTGGTGTCAGCGGCAGCCGACGAAGATCATTCCACCCGGGAGTTGCTCTTGTCCGCCGTTACCACGATATGGGGTTGGATCCAACAGGTCACCGACGCGGTTGCACGTGCACATCACGAGGCGACACGAAACGAGGAGCTTCGTTCGGCAGCTCTCCAGCAGAGGTTCTTCGACCTGCTGGTCGCCGGCGAGACCGACTCGGATGAGTTTGCCGATCTCGGTCATCTGATCGGGTTCGATGCGGAGGGACATTTCACGGCCATCTGCGTGACGATCGGAGGCGACGCGGACGTCGACGGTTTGAGGCAGGAGCTGTCTTCTGTCGACGCACCGCTCGTCGCCTTTCGAGGCAACGACGCCATCCTCGTTCTGCAGGATAGGGACCCATCCCAATTGATCAGCTCGCTGCGTCGTGCATCGCCGAGCGGATCGATCGGATTGGGTTTGGGACGTACCGGTTACGCAGGCGCGCGTCTGAGCATCGGTGACGCGGAGCGAGCGGCGGGGGTGGCGGGAGTGGGCGAGGCGAGCTCTTTCAGCGACGATTGGCTCGAGGCGTCGCTTCTTCCCGTCAGCGACAGACTCAAGGACCTTCTTTCGCCCGGCCACACGGTGGCGACAGACAACGTCGAGCTTGCGGACACAGTGCTCACCTTCGCCGAGTCTGGATTCTCCCTTGCCGAGTCTGCGCGGCGATTGGGAGTTCACGCGAACACCGTCACCTACCGGCTCGACAGGTGGCAAAAGCTGACTGGATGGGATCCCCGTACCTTCGCGGGGTTAACCCAATCGATAGTAAGTATGAGACTGACGCGATAGGCCCACAGAAGCGACCGAGCTCGGGGGTGACTCGCCGCTTGTAGCCGACGCGACCTGATGCTCACCCTTCCGGGTCCACCGGCTGCCGCTCTGTAACGACGCCACGTTAGGCCCGCCGCTCCTACATGCAACCGCACGCTGCGCGTCCATCGATACAGAAAGTCCGACCGGGGACGGTCCTCGCTTGCGCTCGGCTGCGTCCCCGATCGGTAGGTTGGGCTTCGCCCGAGAAATCAAGTTCAAAGTCCAGGGGCTAACTCCTCTACGGTCGAGAAAGGTCGCGACGTTCCCTCGGCCTCGTCCACGCGGTGCGGATGATCAGGGCGAGGAGGGCGACCTCCAGGGCGGCGCCCAGGCCGTAGTAGTAGAGCCATTCCCCGCCGACGACGTTGAAGATCGATACCGGCACGTAGATCGACGCCACGACAATGGTGGTCAGCCGGCAGGCTCGCGCGGGCAGGGTCGTGGACAACAGCACCATGAAGATCGGGATCCCCACAAGGGTGAGCGCGCCCGCGACAAAGGCCTGGGTGATGTCCAGCTTCCACACGACACCGTTGAGGATGTCCTCGATGACCCCAGGCTTGTAGAGGGTGAGGTAGTCGACGTAGATGTAGAGGAACATGAAGCTCGTCCAGGCTGTCGCGAGCTTTATTCGAGCAGAGACGGGTTGGTGCTCCAGAACGCCGGCTGCACTGGTTCCGCGCATTATGTGCTCCTTTGATGATCGGTTGCCATTGAGAGCACGATGACCGGATGCCGTGGCGGGTACATCAGCTGGAAGGTTCGACCTGACCCGGCCCCGGGGACGACGAACGTCTCGTACTCTCGGCCGATTGCGGAAGGGCCCGGTGTCCCTAAGCTGAGGACATGATCAGAACCCTGAGAGCCCTGTGGAACGAGCCCCGGCCCCCGCATCCGCCCGTCCGAGGGCGAGGAGACTGGGTGCTCGTTGGCGCGCTCCTGGTCTGGTCGGTCCTGGAGGCAGTGCTGCGCGACGAGTTCGGTCTCCTCGTCCTCACCGAGCGGCCGGACGATCCGGCGTGGCGCCCGCTCGTGCTCATCGTCAGCGTGGTGATCGCAGCGACTCTCTTGTGGCGCCGGAGCCATCCTCTGGGTGCGGTCGCTGTCGCGTTCGGCACGATCATCGCCTTCGACGTTGCCAGGATCTTCTTAATCGACGCAGCCGGACTCACGAGCGTCGCGGCGCTCCTTCTGCTGCCTTACTCGCTGTTCCGCTGGGGGTCGGGGCGCGAATGGGCGATCGGGCTTGGGTTCGTGGTGGTGTGGCTCATCACCACCCACATCGCCGACCCCACCGAGGTACGTGACGTCGTCTCAACCGTCGGCTTCTTCTTGTTCTCCGCCGCACTTGGCGCGTCCGTGCGCTTCCATAGGAGTACACGGGCCCGCGACATCGAGCAGGCGAAGCTGCGGGAGCGCCACCAACTCGCACGTGAGCTTCACGACACGGTGGGCCATCACGTGTCGGCGATCGCGATCCAGGCCCAGGGCGGACGCATGATGGTCGCCTCGAATCCCGACCGAGCGCTGAACGCTCTTGAAACGATCGAGCAGGCTGCGTCGCGCGCTCTGACCGAGATGCGCGCGATGGTCGGCATGTTGCGTGACGGGGACGAGCCGGACTTCTCTCCACAACCGGGGGCCTCCGACATCGAAGGTCTGGCGGGGCGGGTCGATGGGCAACCAGAAATTGAGGTGAGGGTGTCGGGGGACCTCGATGGACTCTCTCCCGCCGTGGACGTGGCGCTCTATCGCGTCGCCCAGGAGGCGATCACCAACGCGACCCGACATGCCCGCCACGCCACGCAGATCGTCGTTGATGTTGAACGGAAGGGTGAGGAGGTACATCTAACAGTGCGCGATGACGGCGACGTCGCGACCAGCGCGCAGAACGCTTCGGGCTATGGGTTGGTCGGAATGGCGGAACGGGCCAGCTTGCTCGGCGGCAGCCTTCGTGCCGGCCCGCACAGACAGGGGGGTTGGACCGTGGCGGCTGTGTTTCCCACAGAGGGTGCGTCACGGTGATCAGCGTTCTTGTCGCCGACGACCAGGAGATCGTTCGCGCCGGACTCACGATGATCCTCGACGCCCAACCTGACATCGAGGTCGTGGGCGAGGCGGCAGATGGCCGTGAAGCGGTGGAACTCGCCCGCCAACTCCGTCCCGACGTCTGTCTGTTCGACGTCCGGATGCCGGGCATGGACGGGATCGAGGCGACCCGCCAG
>JBOGXG010000421.1:0-13171 GCA_050694195.1 Actinomycetota bacterium
GGGCTGAAGGGGCCGGAGCAGGAATCGGTGATTGAGCCTCGAAATGTGGGGATATCGAAAGGGACACGAGCCCCGACCCCCCGAAGGAGCCGTCGTGAGTGCCACATCGTTCCGCAGCAGGTTCGCCGTCGCCGTCGTCCTCGTCGTTGGGCTGGTGGCGAGCTCCGGGATCGCCTACGGGCACGCAGAGCGGGAGGCGTTCTTCCCCGACGGCACCGGCGAGGTGCCGAAGTACCGGCCGATGATCGCGGAGCCGAACCTCGTGGTGTGCGCTCCCGACAGCCGTCAGCGGATCGCGAAGATCAAGAACGCGGGCCTCCGGTCCGACAACCAAAAGCTCCTCGCCAAGTGCGACTTCCGAAACATCCAGGACGCGGTCAACGCGGTGAAGAAGCGCGGCACGACGATCTACGTGCTGCCCGGCGTCTACAAGGAGACACCTTACCGGGCGCAGCCGAAGTGCGCCGAGGAGCTCGAGCAACAGAACGAGGGCGAGGGCGCGACGGTCCTGACCTACGAGCAGCAGATGCAGTGTCCGCAGGCGCAGAACCTGATCGGGATCTTCGGTGACGAGAAGACGGCCGACGACAAGCGCGAGTGCAACGCCGCGGTGTGCGACCTCCAGATCGAGGGGACCGGGGAGAAGCCGGAGGACGTTCTCCTCACCGGCGGCTTCAACAAGGACGGCAACTGGATGAAGCTGAACGGGATCCGCGGCGACCGCGCCGACGGTCTCTATCTCAGGAACTTCACCGTCGAGCTCTTCGAGTTCAACGGGATCTACATCCTCGAGACCGACGGTTTCGTCATCGATAAGGTCGTCGGCCGCTACACCGACGAGTACGGCTTCCTCACATTCGCGGTGGACCACGGCGTGTATAAGAATTGCGAGGGGTACAACAACGGCGACTCGATCATCTACCCCGGTTCCGCGTCGGACCTTCACAGCGACAGCGAGGACTACACGCAGCGCGAGCGATGGGCGATCGAGATCTACAACTGCAAGTCGCATCACAACGCGCTCGGTTACTCGGGGACCGCGGGCAACGCGGTCTACGTGCACGACAACGAGTTCTACGCCAACCAGTCGGGGATCGTGACGGACTCGGTGTTCGCCGGTCATCCCGGACTCCCGCAGGACCACGGGTGGTACGCAGACAACAAGATCTACTCGAACAACTCCAACTACACGGAGAAGTTCGTGCAGTCGGGCATCTGCGACAAGCCACCGGCCGAGCGCGGTTACAAGCCGCCGCCGGGCAAGCCGAAGTGGTCGGGCACGGTGTGCACCGCGCCGCCGGCCCCCGTCGGCACCGGCATGGTCATCGCCGGCGGCAACTGGAACCTGATCGAGAACAACCAGGTGTGGGACAACTGGCGCGCCGGCCTGATGCTGATCAGCGTCCCGGCTCCGATCCGCGAGGAGTACGACCCCAACAAGGCGTTCGACACCTCGCACCACAACATGTACACGCAGAACGAGATGAGCCTGACGCCGAAGGGCGACATCGATCTCAACGGATTCGACTTCTGGTGGGACGATCAGGGCGAGGGCAACTGCTGGCAGGACAACACGGGGGCCGACGACGCGGTCACGTCGAATACGATGTATCCCGGCGGCCTGCCCGACTGCGACAGCGGCGGCTCGCTTCCGATCCCGAACAACCCCTACAAGTCGGGCTCGATCGCGTCGTGCGCGCTGTACGACAGGAACGACGAGTTCTTCCGGGACCCGCCGGGCTGCGACTTCTTCACCACCCCAGAAGAGCCCTAGGTTTCTTCGTCAGATTTCGCCGCGCATAGCGGCCTTTCGCAACACAGAAGATCCGAACCCCGCCCGCATCGGGCGGGGTTCTCTCTTTCGTTAGACGATCTCCCGTCGGCGAAACATGATGAGCGCAGCCCACGCCAGGGCGAGCGCATAGCCGAGGACCAATAGCCCGGCTCCGATCTGGCTCCTGGCGATGTGCGTGACGTCCTCCGGCCCGATGATGAACAGCGCGAGATTGTCGCCGATCAGCCAGTCATCCCATGCTGGCTTCAAGCCTCGGATCAGGCCCTCGACGACGGTCAGGTACGCGAATCCGGCTCCGAACGCAGCCGCGGTGTTCCGGCCGATCGTCGCCAGCGCCATCCCGAACGCCGCCGCGAGGCTGGCACCGGCTCCTATCCGAAGAACCATGGTCGCGGTGTCAGTGACCCATGCCGGATCGACCCCTTCCATCGTCCCCCGGAACGCCGCCGCGGGATACATGAGAACGGCGAAGACGAGCTGCAGCAAAACGACCCAGACGAAGGCGATGGTGGTGGCCGCGACCAGCTTCGCGACCAGGACCCGTCCCCGTCGAGGCTCCCAAGTGAGGGACGTCGTGATCCCTCGCGACTGCCACTCCGCTCCGACCGAACTCGCCCCGAGCAACCAGGCAAGCATCACCAGTGGGAAGCCAAGCGTGCCGAGGATCCAGGTCATGTCCTCATAACGGAAGCGTGGATCCTCGCTCCATACCTCGTCCTCGCAGTAGCCCCTGGGATCGCCGATAGCTCGTGACGGCAGCGTCTCTCCGCCGGCCCAGGTGCCGTTACGAACCTGCGAGATGCACGACGCGACGTCCGCCTCGTGCTGCAACTCGACCTGGGCAACCTTCGCCTCGGAGTTGTCCGAGGCGAAGAACGCGGACGTCCCGGCGATGACGGCACCGAGGATCGCGAGCACGGTCAACCACCGCAACAGCTTGCGCGCGCCGAGTCTCCTGATCTCCACGGATAGGAGCGTCTTCATGCCGCCACCTCCCGGGCATCACCTGTGAGCTGAAGGAACACCGTCTCGAGATCGATCGACTCGGGACGCAGCTCGTGCGGATAGATCTCGTGCGCGGCGAGTAGCTTCGCGACGTAGGGGGCATCGTCCGGCGGGGATTCGACGATGAGCGCTCCGTCCATCGTCGTCGACACGAGTCCGGCGCGCCGCAACACATCGGCGGCGATATCGGACTCGTCGACGCGCAGGTAGATCCGCCGGGAGCTACCTTGCGACAGGATCTCGTCGACCGGTCCCTGCGTAACGCAGCGGCCGTGCGACAGGATCGCGACCTCGTCGCAGGTCTGCTGGACCTCGCTGAGGATGTGGCTCGAGACCAGGATCGTCTTGCCCTCCCCCGCGAGACGCCGGAGCAGGTGCCGCACCTCCTTGATGCCGGCCGGGTCGAGGCCGTTGGCGGGCTCGTCGAGGAGGAGGAGTCGCGGATCCTTGAGCATCGCCGCCGCGATCGCGAGACGCTGCCGCATGCCGAGCGAGAAGGTCCGTACCGGGTCCCCGGCACGCTCGCTGAGGTCGACGAGTTCGAGCACGGTGTCGACTCGAGACTCCTTGAGGCGTCCCATCCGGGCCAGCAGCTCGAGGTTGCGCTTCCCCGAGAAGTTGGGGAACAACGCCGGGCCCTCGACGATGGAGCCGATGGACCCGATGACCTCGTGGAGCTCGGTGGCGGGGTCCTTGCCGAGGATCGAGCACGATCCCGCGCTCGGTCGAGACAGGCCGAGGAGCAGGCGGATCGTGGTCGTCTTACCGGAACCGTTGGGTCCGAGGAACCCGAACACTCCGCCCTCGGTAACGGTGAGGTTGAGACCGTCGAGTGCCGGCACCGGCGCGCCCCGCAAGCGCCGGTACTCCTTGCGCAAGCCGCGCGTTTCGATCACGTTCATCGCTCCTCCTCGGGAGGTTGGAGAGGGCCCGGCTAGTGTGGCCGGGCCCTCGTCGGTTGCGTTCAGGCCTTGGCGATCACGCCGCACCCGTAACGGGAGCCGGCGTCGCCCGTCGCCTTCGTGGCGGTATCGGGACCGAAGACGTCGTCGACGTGCGAGTGGTACCTCTCGCCGCCGGTCGCCGTCGCGCCCGGGATGTTGGCGAGGTTGTCGGCGCCGGCGTGAACGATCACGGCGCTCCCGTCCTCATCCATGAGATCGCGGTTGGTGAAGCGATCCGTCTTGAACCGAAGGAACGCGGTGCCGTCCTCGGCGACGAGCAGCGGCGGCATGTCGCCGGCGTGGGCTCCGTGCGTGTTCGTCGTGACCGGGTTGTAGTGACCGCCGGCGGTGAAGAACGGAACGGGGTTGCCGCCGGTGTCGACCGCGGCCGGATCGCAGGTGGCCACGGAGTGGACGTGGAAGCCGTGGAAGCCGGGCGTGAGCCCGGAGAGACGCGCCGTGATCTGCACCTTGCCGTCGTCCGTGGGGACGAACCGGAGCGTCCCCGCCTCGTCGCCGGCGCCGTTGCTAACGACCGCGGTGAGACCCTTCGTCTTCCCCTGGACCGACGGCGCGGTCGCCAGCAGGGCGCTACCCACCAGCGCGACCAACACCATCAGCACCGAGTACCTCTTCACGATGTTCATGCTCAGCTCCCATCCCTAGACGCCTTACGTGGAACAGCCTCTGCCGGACGGGAGAGCCGACCAAGGGTGGGAGCAGGTGGATCGAGGTGGGGCCAGCACCCCGAACTCGCGGGGCTAGGAGCTGTCGGAGAGGAACAGGAGCACGGCCTTCACGCGGCGATGGACGTCTCGCTCGCCGGACAGGCCGAGCTTGGAGAAGATCGAGTTGATGTGTTTCTCGACCGCGCGCTCCGTGAGCACGAGCGAGGCCGCGATCGCGGCGTTAGTTCGGCCTTGTGCCATCTCCCCCAACACCTCGGACTCCCGCGGTGTGAGTGCGGCGAGCGGAGAAGATGCCGAACGCCGGCGCGCCGTCACGAGCGATTCGACGACCTTGGGATCGATGACCGAGCCGCCGCGCGCAACCTCCTTTATCGCGTCGATCAGCTGGGCCGGGTCGGAAACGCGTTCCTTGAGGAGGTAGGCGCGCCGCTCCGAACCCTCATCGAGGAGCGCGAGCGCATACTCCGCCTCGTCGTGCTGGCTGAGGACGACGACACCCGTCCTCGGAGCTCGCTCGCGCAGTTCACCGGCGGCGCGGATTCCCTCATCGGTATCGGTGGGCGGCATCCTGATGTCGGTGAGCACCACGTCGGGATCGTGCTCGTCGACCGCGGCGAGGAGCGAATCGAGGTCCTCGCAAACCGCCACGAGCTGAAGGTCGGCCTGCGTCTCGATCAAGCGCACCAGACCTTCGCGGACCAGGTAGTTGTCCTCGGCCAGCACGACGCTTATCGGCATACGTCCAGGATAGGCGGTAGGACACAACGATCCGCTTGTGCAGGCACCACCTTCGGAAGGGAGGCCAGCACCCCTATCTTTCATCGGGGTGCTCTGCAACCATCATCTAGTGGAGCAATCTCGGCGCGACATAGCGTTCTGGATCTTCTTCGGATTCGCGGTCGCTTCGGCGGTCGTATGGCTCCTCCTCGGCCTCCTCCCTGCGCTCGCAATGATCGACGGGGTGCACGACTTCTTCCATTCGCTCCGCGATCGATGGGGGTTCGTAGGCGAGATCGCCGTCGGAGCCGCGCAGGCGACGCACAGCACGGGCTCGGTCGGACAGGTCGTCGGGGACTATGTGTTCAGCGTCTTCAACCTCGCGCTTGCCATCGTCCTGATCCGGTTGCGGCCGAAGGATCTCACCGCTCGACTCCTGGCGATAGGGCTGACCGGCACCGCGGTTGCGTTCAACCTGCAGGGACACGACGCGCTCCAGGTTGTGCCGCCGGACTGGCTCGGCAAGATCGACGCTTGGCACATCAACGTCCACCTCATCTCCGGCCTCTGTTACATGGGCGCGCTGCTCCTCTTCCCTTACGGCCACTTCAGATCGTCGAACCGCTTCATCGAGATCATCCGGTTGCCGGTGATGGCCGTCGGCGCGCTCGTGTTCACCGTCATGCTCCTGACCACGACCGAGGACCACACGACGGGATTGGTGATCGCCTTCGGTCTGTTCGTCCCGGTCGCCGGTCTCGGCGCGCAGATCGGCCGCTTCCGACATCCCGAGACCCCCGAGGCGCGCCGGCAATCGAAGCTTTTGGTGTGGGCGCTGGCGATCGCGTTCCTGGTGGCGCTCCCCCTCGTCCTTCTGACGGCGCGCACCGGAGGCAAGAGCCACCAGCGCACGGTGGGGTACGAGGTGACGGTGCCCGAGCCCGGCATCTATTTCTTCAGGTGCGACCCGCATCCCGACGACATGATCGGCTACGTACGTGTCGATGCCGCCGGCAGTGCTTCTCCGGTCATCGAGATCAGCGCCCGCAACAACAAGTTCGACAAGAGCACCTTCCAATTGGCCGCCGGCGAGCGGAGCGAGATCCTCTTCACCAATTTCGATACGGATCTCCACAACGTCGCCATCTATAGGACCAACGAAGTCACGGACCCGATCTTCATCGGTTCGGAGTTCTCCGGATCCGAGAGCGGCGTGATCGCGTTCCGCATCTTCCGGATCGTCCTGGGACTCATCCCCATCGCTCTCGTCATCGGACTGTCCCGCTTCCACCTGTGGGATGTCGACAGGGTCATCAACCGCACGCTCGCCTACGGCGTCCTCGCGGCCGCCATCACGCTCGTCTACTTCGGCCTCATCGTGACGCTCGGAACCTTGATCGGAACCGGAACTGGGTTCAACCTCGCGGTGTCGGTCGCGCTGACCGCGGTGCTCGCGGCGGCGTTCCAACCGCTGCGTGATCGGGCGCGCCGGCTCGCGAACCGGCTCGTTTACGGGAAGAGGGCGACGCCGTACGAGGTGCTTAGCGAGTTGTCGCACAGGCTCGGCGACGCCTACGCGGTTGATGAGGTGATCCCGCGCCTGGCCGAGGCCGTGGGCGAGGGCACTGGTGCGGCTAGCACCGGCATCTGGCTCCGCGTCGGCGCGGGCCTCGAGCGGGCCGGCGCGTGGCCCCCGGCGGCGGACGGTCAGCAGCGCCTGCATATGACCGCTCTCGATCGCGAGGACCCGGACGAATCGCAACGTCTCGTGGCGGTGACGCACGGAGGTGAGGTGCTCGGCGCGATAACGGTGCGGAAACCAGCGGGCGAGCGCTTCACGCCGGTCGAGGATCGGCTGCTCCACGGCGTCGCCACTCAGGCCGGCCTCGTCCTCCGCAACGCGCAACTGACGGCCGAGCTCGGGGCGCGCCTCAAGGACCTCGCCGCGTCTCGGCAGCGTCTCGTGACCGCCCAGGACGCCGAGCGGCGGCGGATCGAACGGGACCTGCACGACGGCGCGCAGCAGAACCTCGTCGCTCTATCGATGAAGGTTCGGCGCGCCCAGGAACTCTCCGGTGAGGATGCCGACGCTGCGGCGAGCCTCTTGGAAGAGGTCCAAACGGACACGCAGCGCACCCTCGAGACCCTGCGCGACCTCGCTCGAGGCATCTATCCCCCGATCCTCGCCGACAAGGGACTGGTACAAGCCCTCGAAGCGATCTCGCGGCGCGCCCCGATCGACGTCGTCGTCGAGGGTGCCGAGGTCGGGCGGGTCGCGCCGGCCATCGAGAACGCCGTCTACTTCTGCTGCCTCGAAGCGATCCAGAACGCGTCCAAGCATGCCCGCGGCCCCGTCGACGTGCGCCTGCGGGACAGAGGCGGTGTGTTGACCTTCTCGATCACCGACGCCGGCCCCGGCTTCGATCCGGCGCGCACCGACGGCGGCGTCGGCCTGCAGAACATGATCGACAGGCTCGCGGCGGTGGGCGGCACGCTCGAGATCGACTCCGAGCCGGGCCGGGGGACATCCGTTCGGGGGCGCGTGCCCCACGGGTCATGAGCTAGTCGCGGTCGTCCGGCGCGCCCTTCACGTGCGGATACTCCGGCGCGCGATCCTGGAACGACAGGATCTTGGGGTTCCGCACGACCCCGTCCCGGATCTCGATGGCCTTGGAGATCGTCGGATCCGCGTCCCACGCGTCGGGGCCTGACATGACGGTCTCGAGGTAGGGGATCAACGCATCGCTGATCTCCCAGCTTGCGGAGTTCCATAGGTACGACGGGCTGTGATCCACCGCGTAGTAGTGAACGTTGTCGCCCACGGTGAACATGGGGTCCGAGAAGGTCGTCGGGCGCGCCCAGTCGAACCCCATGCCCTCGTCGCACGACACATCGACGATCAGGCTGCCGGAGAAGAACAGCTTGAGGTCCTCGTTCGTCACGAACATGTACGGCGAGTCGGTGTCCTGAAGAACGCAGTTGACGATGACGTCGTGGTCCGCCAGCAGCTCGACCATCGGGCGAGAGCCATCATCCGACTCCACGACGAGGTGCCCGGGGTCGTTCTCGTCGTCACCGAACTGAACGATCGTGGCTGAATGAACCGGCGACGCCACCGCGGAGGGCTCTCGCTGCGACAGCACGGTTACATCGAAGATGCCGAGGGCGTTCAACGCGGTCACGGCCCCTCGGCCGGTGGCGCCGAAGCTGATGACGGCGGCGCGGAGCCGGCGCCCGTATTGTCCGGTCAGGCCGAGGAGCCGAAGCGCATGCAGGACCGACGCGTAGCCCGCCAATTCGTTGTTCTTGTGGAAAACGTGGAGGTTGAAGTTGCCGTCCGAGGTCCACAGGTTCATCGCCTCCCAGGCGATCAACGTGAGCCGTCGATCGATCGCGTTCTGGGTCAGTTGCTCGTCCTGCACGCAATGAGGCCATCCCCACAGAACCTGCCCCTCGCGCATATCGGTCAGATCCTCTGCGAGCGGTTTGGGGAGGAGGATGACGTCGCATCCCTCGAGGAGCTGCTCTTGCGATCGGACCCCGGCAACGAGCCGCTCCAGTTGTTCGGTCGAGATCCCGAAGCGGCTCCCGTAGCCCTCCTCGAGGAAGATCGACCTTCGCAGTTCCGGATCGATGTGCTCGAGATGGTGCGGGTGGATGGGGAGACGGAACTCGTTCTCCTTGCGAGATGTTCCGAAGGCACCGAGGCTGAGCTGGGTCATGGGGCTCCATGGTCGGGGAGGAAGCGACGAACGGCAGCAGGTTCCGTTCCTTCTGACACTACCCGGAGCGCAGGGATCGACCCCGGCCGAGGTGCCGCGGCGAGGACCGAACTGTGACGTGGCTCACAACGACGACGATGTCGTCGGTCCAAGGTGGCGTCATGAAAACCATCGAGGTTACAGACGCCTTCGACCGCTGGATCAACCTGATGGGACCGCTGCGAGCGGCACTGCTCGAGCCGCTCCGGAACCGCCTTTCGGAGCCGGTCCCGGCGCCGTCGGGCGCGGCCGACATCGTGGCTCCGGTGATCGAACTCGTGGAGCGAGCGCCGCTCTGGATGTACCAGGGCCGCATCGACGAGCGGATCGCGATCGACATGGCGAAGCGATACGGATGGAAGGACTACCTCCACCCCGGTGCGGAGGAGGCACTCAAAGAGGTCGACATCCTCACGATGCATCTCGTCGTAGCGGAGCTCTTCAAGAAGAGAAGCCGGGTCCGCCCCGAGCATGCCATCAAAGAGGCCGCTTCGGACCCGGATCGGTTGTGGGAGCTGATCGCCGACACGTTCCTCACCCGCTATTACATCTGGGGATCGCAGCCGGAGCTGACGCTTGCGCACCTCGTTCGCAAGAGGCACGAGGGCGAGAACTTCGAGTGCTTCTGGCACGCCGCGGTGGAGGCCTTCTATGTCGAAGACAGGATCAGCGATCCCGAGAAGCTGTTCGATCAACTCGAGTTCTCCAGCACGATGACGGGACAGATCCTCCGAGCCCTTCGGATGATCGACCTCACGGAGGCGGAGGACGGGCCCGTCATGCTCACGGACGCGGGGTACGTGACTGCGCTTCGAGCTCTCCGTGCCGCGATGCTCTCCGACGATCGAGCGGTGTGGGCCTACCAAGAGCGCGGCCTTATCACCCCGAACTAGCCGGACTCGCCTGATGCTGCTCGAGCGGTTCCTCGTCGACGAGTGGCTGCCGGCGATCAAGACGACGATCCGCCCATCCACATGGGCCGGCTACGAAGGACACGTTCGGCTCCACATCGTTCCCCGGCTTGGGCATCTACGTCTCGACAGGATCGGGCCGGCCGAGTTGAACGCCCTCTATGCGGAACTACTCGAGTCTGGCAAGGTCAGCGGTCGCGGTGGACTCGCGCCCGGCTCCGTACGTCACGTCCACGTCGCTCTCCACCGCTCGCTCCGGGACGCGGTGCGCTGGGGCTATCTCACGTCCAATCCTGCGGAGCGGTCCGATCCGCCGAAGACGTCGTTCGGCGGGAACCACATGCGGACCTGGACCGCGGAGCAGCTCGCCTCGTTCCTCGCGTTCACGAAGGATTCGGAGCTTTACGAGCTCTGGTTGCTGCTCGCGATGACCGGGATGAGGCGCGGCGAGGCCTTGGGCGTTCGGTCCTGTGACGTCGACCTCGACCGCGGGGAGTTGGCCGTCAGGCAAACCGTGATCGAGGTGAGCGGGAAGATCGTCCTCTCAACACCGAAGACCGCGCGCGGCAGGCGCGTCATCGCCCTCGATCCGGGAACCGCGATCGAGTTACGGCCTCTGGCCGCCGGCGCTCGGAACGAATCACTGTTGTTCCACCGGAACGGCGAACCGTTGGAACCCTCGCAGGTAAGTCACGGCTTCGCCAGACTCGTCAAGAGGTCCGGTCTCCCGTGGATCCGCCTGCATGACCTCAGGCATACGCACGCCACCCTCGCGCTCGAGGCCGGGGTTCATCCGAAGATCGTGTCGGAGCGTCTGGGCCACTCGACCGTGTCGTTCACACTCGATGTCTACAGTCACGCCATCCGGCATCTCCAGACGGAGGCGGCCGAGAAGATCGCCGGCCTGATTCGAGGCGATGGAGGACTTGCTTGACCTTTTCTTTCTTTGTCGTAATGGCACTATGGCCGAGATGAGGCCGCCGTGTACCTTGAATCCGAGCTCCTCCGCGCTGCCGGTATTGACTCCCCGTGAGCTCCTAGAACGCCTGCGCAACTGAGGGTAGGTGTGGAGGAATCAAGCGGGATACTGAGCTGGAACGCCTAGCCGGCTCAGTCCTCGTGCAATTCCATCAGTCGCTTCAATTGATCCTGGCGATGGTCGACGTAGGCGTCGATCCAGGCAAGAACCTCGAGGTCTTCCTGTCCGGCCCTGGCCATAGCACGTATGCGTTCGATGCACTCCTCGATGGTCCAGTCGACGGTACCCGCCAGCATCGCGTTGAGGCGACGGCCGGCGTACTGTTTTGCTTCCTCCACAACCGCTTTGCGGAAGGCGCCGTACGCGATCTCTCTTGGTTCCATCATCTTGGTTGTAGCCCGACCTCGGGCAGGCCTCTAGGGAAGGCTCCGAAGACGTCACAAGGGTCGGCTGGCGCCCGAGAAAGACCATCTCATCCTTGTAATGAGATGAGCGGTCAGCTGGACCATGTGAGCCCTCACCTGACAAAGATGATGGGAGAATTGAGACGACGCTTAATTCAACTATTGGGTGCCAGATGAGTCCTAACGAAGACACCAATTCCAAGAGGCGCACCCGCCTTGTTCAGGAGCTCTCAGATGAGAGCGTCACAATAGTTAGGGATCATGAGCTTCTTTCCGGTGGCTTTACGAACCATTTCGACCTAGAAGACCTCGTGATCGACGAACTCCTCTACTCACGGTATGCCCCCGTGCACGAGGGCAGGACTCGCTCATATGGGGTGCTAATCGCTTCCAGCATGGAGTGGCTCAGAGAAAAAATGGAGACTGCCTCATTCGAACCTGTGCTGGTCGAGGTAACTGACCCCGCATCCTCCCTTTCCAGCATCAGACAGCTGGCGGACGGAACAGCACTTTTCGTTCTCAGGACCCCGAATGGCGGGGAAGCACTCCTTCGGGTTCCAGCCATGACCGAACTCCGATTGGTCGAGTTCCTGCAAGAAGTCCGGTGTCAGGCAGTCCAACGTCATCCATCCGGCTCAATCAAATTGTTCGGAGATGATCAAATCTTCACTTTCGACAACAACGAATGGTCCGTGAAGCAGGTTGCATCGAGCAGAACCCTTGAGCTCCTTCATTATTTCAATCTAGCTGTCTCAGAACACTTTGATGTGGCACGTTCTATCCTTGACTTCTGCGTTCACTCCCTGAGCGCAAACCACGTTGGCGCTACGCTCGTATGGGACGTATCGGAGAACGTCATTGGCAAGGAAGGGAGTCTTCTCGCCAGACCGGGACGTGAGGTGCCAGTCCCGATCGACATCAGAAACGAACTCCATCAAGAAGCGCTCGCCAATCTGTTGGCAACGCTCGATGGCGCGACCATTCTGGACAAGGTTGGCGAAATTCAGCGCGTGGAAACTCATCTTTCAACCAGCGAGACGGCGGTACGCCTAATTGATGCGGAGACCGGCACAAGGCATACGTCAGCTAAGCGATTTTCCTTTGATGCTCCAGGTACTATTGTTTTCGTAGTCAGCCAGGATGGCCCAGTCAGCCTCTTCTCGGATGGTGTAGCCGCATTCCACCTTCGAGCCATGGGCACCTATGCGGCCAGCCTGCAGAACATGGTCCCTGACAAAGCGGCTGACATCGAAGGCTCCGCCGACGTCAAGACTTGCCCAAAATGCGGCAAGCGGCTGGCCATAGAGATCACCTACATAACAGGATGGACAGAAAGAGAATCTGTTGATTGTCCTGTCTGTGGTGAGGCGGATGTATACAAGGCGAGCTGTTTCGGATTGAGGGCCGCGCCGCTAAAACCATGGGACACAGAATCGAGACTGCTCACGTGGGGCCTATAAAATCAGTTCGCTGATCTCAGAAAAGGACTCTTCACTTCTTGGTCGACGCACGATGGGCTCAACTATCGCCTTTAGTGCTGAAACCCGTCTGACCGTTTTGGCGATATCTGGCGCACGTAGATCGTGAGGGCAGGCAGTTCGCTATGGGGGACGCTACGAAGCAGTGACGTCATGCCGATGAGATTACGAGGCAGCGAAAATAGGCGGTGAGCAGATGCCAGTCGTTCTTCAGGTAACTGGCGCCTTCCTTGAGCTCATTGGCTTGGGATTGTTGCTTATGGCGCGAACCAAGCCCGGTTGTCCGCAGGCAAGAAGGGGTTCTGGAGCGCTAGTTGGACCTGGGTCCGTCAAATCCTCTGGCCATTCAAAGGGGAGAACCAGACGATCCAACTGGAGGGCATCGCAAGCACCACAATGTTCGGCAGGCCAACGATTCTGACAGTTCCCAACTGGGACGTAATGAACCGCCCCGGGAATCTTGGAGGCTCCAGAGTTTGAGAGGGTGG
>JBOGXG010000422.1:0-4270 GCA_050694195.1 Actinomycetota bacterium
CCGCGGTATGCCGCAGATCGAGGTCACGTTCGACATCGATGCCAACGGCATAGTGAACGTGTCCGCCAAGGATCTGGGCACCGGCAAGGAGCAGTCGATGACCATCACCGGCGGCACGAAGCTCGCCGACGACGAGATCAAACGGATGATGGACGACGCCTCCGCTCACGCGGAGGAGGACAAGAAGCGGCGGGAGCAGGTCGAGGCCCGGAACCAGGCGGACGGGGTGATCTACCAGACCGAGAAGAGCCTGAAGGAGCACGGCGACAAGCTCGACGAAGCTGATCGGAGGTTCGTCGAAGAGGCGTTGTCCGAGGCCAAGGAGGCACTCGCCGGCGACGACGTCGAGAAGATCAGGCACACGTCGGAGCAGTTGCTGACCGCATCGCAGAAGTTCGCCGAGGTGCTCTACCAGCGGGCGCAGTCGTCGGATCAGCCGGGTCAGCAGGCCGCTTCTGCGGAAGGTGACGTGGTGGACGCAGAGGTCGTCGACGAAGGTGACGAGGAGTCTGCGTGATGAGCCACGAGGAAGACGACCGCATCGACGAGGCCCGGAGCGTCGCGGAAGACACACCGGGCGTCGAAGCCGAGGAGTCCGAGGGGCAGGTCCTGATGTCCGAATCGTCGGACGTGGAGCGAACGCCGGCGGGAGAGTCCGCCGGGTCGTCGACCGAACCAACGGTGCCGTTGGAAGACTATCAACGCCTCCAGGCCGAGATCGAGAACTTCCGAAAGCGGATGATCCGCGACCAGACGCGGTCCGTCGAGCTGGCCACCAAGGGACTGGTCGAGCGACTGCTGCCGGTGCTCGACCACTTCAACCTCGCTATCGAGCACGATGAGGCCGGAAGTGGAGTGCAGCTCGCGTTCAAGGAACTGATCGAGATCCTGGGGGCCGAGGGCCTCCAGGAGATCGAGGTGCAGCCGGGGGAGGTCTTCGATCCCGCGGTGCATCACGGTGTAGATGTGTACACCGATCCCCAGGCCGAGCACGAGACCGTCGGTCAGGTACGTCGGCGTGGTTACAGCTTCAAGGGCCACGTCTTCCGGGCGCCCGAGGTTGTCGTTGCCCAGCCGGCAGGTACGGATGAAGAGGGTTAAGAGCAGATGGCACAACAGGATTGGATGGAGAAGGACTTCTACAAGGTCCTCGGCGTGTCGAAGGATGCGACCAAGGACGAGATAAAGAAGGCCTACCGGAAGCTCGCTCAGAAGCACCACCCCGATGCCAACAAGAGCGACGCGGGGGCCGAGGCGCGCTTCAAGGAGATCTCGGAAGCCCACTCGATCCTGGCCGACGACGCGAAGCGCCGCGAGTACGACCAGATCCGCGCCTTCGTGGAATCCGGCGGCCGCCGCAGCTACGGCTTCGGGCCGGGACACGGCGGGGAGAACTTCCGGGTCAACGTGGGGGATCTCGGCGACCTCTTCGGTGGCGCTGAGGGCGAGGGGATCTTCGAGAACCTCTTCGGCTTCGGCCGTCACGGCCCCCGCAAGGGCTCGGATGTCGAGACCGAGACCAACCTCCCCTTCGAGGAGGCGGTCTCCGGCACGATGGTCACGCTGAACGACGGCACGAAGGTGCGAATCCCCGCGGGGGTGGCGAACGGTGCCCGCATCCGCGTTCCCGGCAAAGGCCGTGCCGGCTCGGATGGAGGACCGGCCGGGGATCTCTACGTCCGGGTGACGGTCGAGCCGCATCCCATCTTCGAGATGGGCAAGAGTGGTGACCTCACGGTTCACGTGCCGGTCACCTTCACGGAAGCGGCGCTGGGAGCCAAGGTGCAGGTGCCCACGCTGGATCGTCCGGTCACCGTCAAGATCCCACCGGGCACTCCGAACGGCAAGCTGCTGCGCGTGAAGGGCAGGGGAGCGGCCCGGCGCGGCGGCGGCGATGGAGACCTCCTCGTGAAGGTCGAGGTTGAGGTGCCTCGCCGGCTGAGTCGCAAGGAGAAGGACGCCCTCGAGCGCTTCGCCGAGATCCACGACGCGTCGCCGCGCACCCACCTCGGAAAGTACATGCGCACGCAGGCCGAGGCGTCTTAAGGAGAGCGATATGGCACGGCGACCGTCGGATCCAAACCAACCGATCTACGTGATATCGATCGCAGCAGAGCTCGCCGGTGTGCATCCGCAGACGCTGCGCGTGTACGAGCGCAAGGGTTTGGTGAGCCCCAAGAGAACGCAAGGGAACTCCCGGCGCTATTCGGAGCACGACATCGATCTGCTGCGCCGCATCCAGGACCTGACCAATGAGGGCGTCAATCTCGCCGGCGTCATCCGCATCCTCGAGCTCGAGAAAGAACTTGCGAGAACGAGGCACAGGCTGCAGAGGGCACGGCACGATGTTGAGACCGTGCGAGAGCGAGCGAACGCGGCGATAGACGCTCGTGACGCATTCTCACTCGTGCCTCTCAAGGACGTCCGGCGTATCCGGCGCGCGATGAAAAGCGATCAGGTGGACGCGATGGGACGTCCGAGAAGGATCGTTGCACCACCCATACCTACAGAGACGGACAGGCAAGACGAAGGTGAAGCACCGTGGACATAAACAAACTCACGCTTAAGTCGCAGGAGGCGCTGCAGGCCGCCCAGCGTCTGGCCGACGAGAACAACAACCAGCAGGTCGAAACGGCGCACCTCCTGGGCGCGCTGTTGGGACAGAGGGACGGAGTCATCCTGCCGCTGCTTCAGAAACTGGGCGTGGCCCCTCAGCCCCTCCGCACGAAGGTGGAAGGACTCCTAGACCGCGCCCCCAAGGTGTACGGACAGGTGGATGTCTATCTATCGGCCGCCATGCGATCCGTCCTCGAGCGCTCGTTCTCGGCCGCGGAGTCGCTCGGCGATTCATACGTGTCGACCGAGCACCTGCTCCTGGCGCTCCTCGAGGAGCGAGACGAGGTTGCCTCGTTGCTCGCCGATGTCGGGATCGACCGTTCCCGCGTGCTCGACGCGCTGAAGGAGATACGTGGGTCGCAGCGGGTGACCGACCAGACGCCGGAGGACAAGTATCAGGCGCTCGAGAAGTTCGGACGGGACCTGACGGAGGCGGCTCGGAAGGGCAAGCTCGATCCCGTGATCGGCAGGGACGACGAGATACGCCGCGTGATCCAGGTCCTTTCACGCAGGACGAAGAACAACCCGGTCTTGATCGGTGAACCGGGCGTCGGAAAGACCGCGATCGTAGAAGGGCTCGCGAACCGCATCGTGGCGGGGGACGTGCCCGAGTCCTTGAAGAACAAGCGTCTCGTAGCGCTCGATCTCAGTGCGATGGTGGCCGGATCCAAGTATCGGGGGGAGTTCGAGGAGAGGCTGAAGGCGGTCCTCACGGAGATCGCCGATTCAGAAGGCGAGATCGTCACATTCGTGGACGAGCTACATACGGTCGTGGGGGCCGGCGCTGCCGAGGGCGCTATGGACGCCGGGAACATGATCAAGCCGATGCTCGCGCGCGGGGAGCTTCGGATGGTCGGCGCGACGACACTGGACGAGTACCGGAAGCACATCGAGAAGGATGCGGCGCTGGAGCGGCGGTTCCAGCCGGTCCTCGTAGGAGAGCCGACGGTGGCGGACTCCATCGCGATCCTGCGCGGACTGCAGGAGCGCTACGAGGTACATCACGGTGTGCGCATCCAGGACGCCGCGCTGGTTGCCGCGGCGGTGCTCTCGGATCGCTACGTCACCGGCCGATTCCTCCCCGACAAGGCGATCGATCTCGTCGATGAGGCGGCATCCCGTCTCCGTATGGAGATCGACTCGATGCCGATCGAGATCGACGTTCTGGATAGACGCGCGAAGCAACTCGAGATCGAGAAGGCGGCGCTGGCCAGAGAATCGGATCCGGTGTCGAAAGAGCGTCTCGAGATCATCGAGGAAGAGCTCGCCGGCCTCCACGAAGAGATGGATGGGATGAAGGCGCACTGGGCGCAAGAGAAGGAGGCCATCGACCGCATCCGATCCCTGAAGGCCGAGATGGAGCAGGTGAAGGGCGAGGCGGAGCGCGCCGAGCGCGATGGCGATCTCGGGCGGGCCGCCGAGCTCCGCTACGGACGGCTCGGAGAGCTGGAGAAGGAGCTTGCCGGGTCGAATACCGCACTCGAGGAGCTTCAGCGCGACCGCAAGTTCCTGAAGGAAGAGGTCGATGAGGAGGACATCGCCGAGGTGGTCTCCCGTTGGACCGGCGTGCCGGTCTCTCGCCTCGTCGAAGGCGAACGGCAGAAGCTCGTTCGCCTCGCGGATCACCTGCACGAACGCGTCATCGGCCAGGACG
>JBOGXG010000423.1:0-5832 GCA_050694195.1 Actinomycetota bacterium
GATCGCGGTGGGGCCACTGCAAGTTGACGTTCTCACGCCGTGCTTGCCTTCTGCGGCGACCGAGACCTCGCCCAGGAAGGAACACAGGAAGCCTTCACTCGGGCTTATAGCCGTTGGCGCCGGCTGCGAAAGGATGAGTCGGTCGTCGGGTGGATCATCACCACTGCGATCAACCACACCAAGCGATCCTTTCGACGACGCAAGGGTGACATGGAACTACCAGCTCCCGACTCTGACCCTTCGGGTGACAGACTCGATGTTGCGCGAGCCTTGCTCGCACTCCCGACCCGCCAGAGGCAAGCGGTCGTGCTCTTTCACATCGCCGACCAACCGATAGGAGCGGTGGCCGAGTTGATGGGGATCAGCGAGGGGCCCGTGAAGTCCCATCTCGATCGGGCACGGAAGTCCCTGAGGAGTGCCTTGGAGGTGAAGCATGTCTGACCTGTTCACCCACGTGCGAAGCGAAGTGGACTCGTGGTCGGCTCCTGCAAAGGACCTGTCGACGGTTGTCACCCGCGGACGGCGTCGGTCATTCGCCCGCCGAGCAGGTTGGGCTGTCCTGAGCCCCGCGGTGGTGGCCGGGATTCTTGTGGGAATCAGGCTATGGGACGGTGAGGAAACGAACATCCCTCCGGTTGGTTCCTCGTTCGACGTCATTGCCTCGGTCGCCGACCTCAACGGAGTGACGCTTGAGAGAGCTGTCCCTGATGATTCATGGGAGGTGACGAGGGATGAAGCCCTCGAGGGGCGTGACGTAACGGGCCAGACCCTGATTCCGGATGGGCCGATCCCGGTCCTCGTGACGTCACCCAAGCTCGGGCGCGGCATGGAGGAGGTGCCAGCATGGGCAACCCTGATTGACGGTTGGCAACCGGGCCTTCCAACAGAGGATCCTTCACGAGATCCGCAGGTCTATCTCGTGTTGCAGTTCATGTAGGCTCGACGTCTCATATCCCGGCCGCTCCTCCCTACGAGTGGTGGTCGTACGAGGAACGCCCGACCGAAGCTATATACAAGCCGCTCCCTGCCACGACTAACTTCGAATGGGAGGGGGTCGTTGTGGCGCACCCCATTAACTGGGCCCGGTTCACGGAGGACTATGACCCCGGGGGGAGTATGACGCGCTTGGCCGGCGTCGCGACCACGAACATGTCCTCGGTTCCTCCGGGTTTCGGGGCCCAGAACGAAGGTGACCTGAAGGATGCCCCCTCCAACGCCGTCGTCGTCGAACTGAGCACATTCGAGGGCGGTCCCCAAGGCATCGACGATTGCGCAACCAGGGGAGACGGGCTGCGAGGGGATCGTTACGTCGGTCCCGGAGACGATCGACTATGCCGGGAACCGACACGGTTCCTTCTCGGTGGGCAACGTACATGTTTCGTACTGGGTTGGTCGAGACGCGAGTGAAGAAGAAGTAGCCGCCTTTGAGCGGATGCGTGCTTCTATCGAACCCGAACTAGACGGCCGGTTCAGCGAGACATGCGGAAGCGGGCTCGCCCTGTGCGCGGATGAGGGCCTAATCGAGACCGAGATCTTGTTACGAACGTGCCCCGAGGAAGACGGGTGTGCGACAAAGCCGTTGGACGAGTCGCCGTTTCTCGAGTTCCATCCAGCTCGATGGTCCTCCAGGGGACAGATGTGGTCCTGGAGACTGCGGCGCGAGACCCGAAACTCTTTCACAAGGCTGGAATCCGGGACGGTGGAAGATAATCGCGCCGCCATACAAAGGCCTGATCACCCCTGACCCGGTCATCATCGACCTGGATGCGGGAGAGGTTATCCGGGTGCGATTCATCTATCGCCAGGAGGAAGGCGAGTGACCACCATTCGATCCCGTGACGGAGTAGTGGGGAAGTAATGCCCCTGGCGTTCAGGGTTCCCGCAAGAATCCCGCAGACGGGTGAGAAAGTTCGAGAAACGGCGAGAAGGAATGCGTTCACGTAACCGGCCTGACCTGGAGAGACTGCGTCGGGATGGCAGAAGGGGCGCGGGCACTATTGAATTGCCAAGGTGAGGGTCGCCAGTTCGAATCTGGTCGCCCGCTCCAGATAAGCGTAGATCAGGAGTCCGAACCGGGCTCCTGATTCACGTTCGGGGCCCATCCCCGCCACGCCGCCTGCAGGCCAGCCTGGAACCTTGAACGCGCATCGAGCTGATCCATGAGCTTTCGCATCCGCCGCCTCAGACTTCGAGTAGTGATCCCCAGATGCCGCGCGACTGCTTCGTCCGTAAGCCCCGCGGCAAGAAGGGTCAACAGGTTCCGATCGGCGTCGGCTGGAGTGTCATCGTTTTCAGCGTGGGCGGGGGGGCTTATGGACGCGTCGCTCAGAGGCACCGCCCGTGCCCACAGCGATTCGAAGAGTTCGACGAGTGCATCAACGATGGACGAGGCCGAGACAGTAAGGATCCCGGTCTCGATATCCGGTTCGTCGGTGCTGAGGAACATGCGGGCGACTTTGCGATCGACGATCGAAAGTTTGAGTGGGATGTCGGGGAGAACCCGAGCTTGTTCACCGGCCTCGATATCGATGAGAACTTCTTCGAGCTTCCCGGGAAAGGCGAGGGACGAGTTCGAATAGATGTAGCGGTAGCGGATGCCCTTGGCCAGGTTCGCCCGTTCTACCTCTTCAGTCGACATCGGATACGGAGGCCGGCTGAGCTCAAAGACTTCGCTCTCCGCGCTGAGGAGCATCTGAAGGGTCCGCTGGCGCACCGCATCCTCGCCCGTGATCACCTCGACGAAGTCGGCCGCCGATCGGACCGACGTTGCATAAAGCGTTGCCATCACCGCCTCTGCCTCGGCCTTGGCTTCTTCGATCTCTTCTAGTCGGCGGTAGACGAGCCCCTGCAAGGTGACGCTCGGGGGAGACGGGAGGAAACGCGGTGACCGGCCGTCGCCCCGGCTGATCAGCGCCTTCGACTCGAGTAGGGCTACGGCGGAGCGAACCTTCGCCGCAGTTAGCCCGGTCCCCTCGACGATCTCGGCGGACGACGCGCGCGAGCGGGTCAGCAGGAAGAGATAGACCTTCTCCTCGACAGCAGAGACCCCCAGTGGTTCCAGCATCCCCTCTTGGATTCGGTCCCTCATGCATGGCCCCCTGGGTCGGGCGATGTCCGCTTGCGGACATCGCCGGTATCGGACTACCTCGCAAGCAGGGTAAGCCAGTCGAGATGAGAAATAAGGCGGACGAACCACCGCATCGCAGGCATTTCCGGCGATGCGGCGAACCTCGAAGCGGTCCAAGCAAACCAACCTTCGCGGGGGGACCTCAATGATCTGGAAGCGGGAACGGCGACGGGGCCGTGTATCGAGCGCGGCCCCCCTGCTGATCGCGATTTCGATCGTGGCTCAGGGACTCGTCACGGCCGGGGGAGCAACCGCCTCGACCCCTGCGGATGGGTCCTGGACGACGGCAGAATCCCCCAACGCGGGCGTCGCGACCGGCAGGTTCGCTGCGGTCGCCTGCCCCTCGGAGTCCGACTGCTGGGCAGTCGGCAACGGCTGGCCGGGCCTCGCCGGGTCCGCCACCATCGCGCGCTGGGCTGGGGATGAGTGGTCCCTGGTTCCTGCCCCAAGCGACCCCGACAAGATGACTTACTTGTACGACGCCGCGTGCGCGTCGGAAACGGCATGCTTCGCCGTGGGCTCGGTCAGCAATATCCTCGAGTTCTTTACGGGCTTCGTCCCGCTCCGCATGCACAGCGTGATCTACCAGTGGGACGGGACGTCCTGGACCCTGGTGGAATCCGCGTTCGGCGACGAGGGCAACGGAGTCGGTCGTTTCTCGCTGCTTCGCGGCATGGACTGCAGCGCCCCCGGCGACTGCTGGGCGGTCGGCGCCGTGCGCGAGGGCAACCGTATGAACAACCTGTTCCTGCACTGGGACGGCACGGCGTGGACGAGGGCCGACGTGTCCGAGAGCCTCGGTGACGAAAACCTCGTGCTGGGTTCCATCTCGTGCCCTGCGACCGACTTCTGTATGGCTGCCGGGCCACTGCGCGACACCTTCGTGGCCCCGGGCGAGCGCCCAACGTCAGCCGCGGTGTGGGACGGGACGCAGTGGAGCGTTGCGCCCGCCCCGGCCGGCCACCTACTCGACGCCTCCGCCACCAACCAATACTGGTTAGGTGGGATCTCCTGCGTCACCGCGGACGATTGTTGGGCGGTCGGCGACACCGACGTCTCCGAGGACACGGCCATAGGTGTCACGACCGCGCTGCCGTTCATCTCCCACTGGGACGGCACGTCATGGACCAGCAGCACAGTGCCTGCGGTGCCTCTCGCGGTGCCTGCCGCGCCGGGAGGTACCGAGACCCACCTCGCGGACGTTTCCTGCATCGCCGCCGATGACTGCTGGGCCATCGGACATAGCAGCAATGAAGGCACCGTGCCGGGTGCTGTCACCCAGGACTTCGTCCTGCGCTGGAACGGGACCGTCTGGCTTCCCGGCCCGGCGCTTCCCGATCCTGCCGCGACGTTCGGCGGCACCCTGCGCAGCATCCACTGTCCCTCGGCGTCGCGATGCTGGGCCGTGGGCCAGATAACCCCGAGTGAGCAGATCCACGAGCTGATGGCCACCTGGGACGGGGCGGTGTGGTTCTCCGTCGCGGCCCCCGCCGCGGCGGCCGTCCGCAGCAACCAGATGTTTGATGTGTCGTGTCTTGCGGCCGACGACTGCTGGGCCGTCGGTTCCTACTTCTACGGTCAACTCGGCCGCACCCTCACGCAGCACTGGGACGGCGAGGCGTGGTCCATCATCCCTTCGCCCAACACCGCGGAGGACCGCTACAACAGCCTGACCAGCGTCTCGTGTGCCGCCTCCGACGACTGTTGGGCCGTGGGCAACACGGGCAGTTGGAACTCGAGGTACCAACAGCCGCTGGCCTTGTACTGGGACGGCACCGCGTGGTCCCTGTCCGATCCCATTCCCGTGCCGGTCCACCGCGCGACCAAGGCCATCGACGAGAACGGGGGCAGCGTCGACGTCATCGAGGAGGCATCTCTGCAGTCAATCGACTGCCCCACCGTGAACGACTGTTGGGCAGTGGGCAGGCTGGAGAGCATGGTGGTGACCTCGGCGTCGATCGTCCCGACGCACTCCAAGCCGTTCGTCGTCCATTGGGACGGTGTGGCGTGGCAGCCGATGACGGACCTCGGCCCCGAACTCTCGCCGATGACGGAGTCGATCCTGTTCGACGTCTCCTGCGTTTCCGCCACCGATTGCATCGCAGTCGGTTCGCAGTTCGCTCGCTTCGAGTACAACTTCCTCGCCGGTGCCGACGCCCAGACCCTGATCGCTCGCTGGGACGGCATCGCGTGGACCGCGGTGCCAAGCCCCAACGTCGGGCCGTACATCAACCAGCTCTACGCCGTCACCTGCGTTGCGCCGGAGTGCTGGGCGGTCGGGAGCTACTACCTCGACTACCCATACTCGGGCAGTCCGCGCCTCGCCCCCCTTGCCCTCCACATGGACGCCGCCGGGACCTGGGAGGTGGCGACGCTTCCCGCCAACGCCCGGCCACTGTCCGGCGTCGCCTGCGTGGCGACGGACGATTGCTGGGCCGTCGGAAGCCCGCCCTCCCTGGGGTCGCCCACGAAGACCACGACGGTCCACTGGGACGGCACGGAGTGGGCAACCGCATCGTCGCCCTCGAAGCTCAACGAGGGGAAGCCCACCGCGAACATTCTGCGCGGGGTCGCCTGCGACTCGAGCACCGACTGCTGGGCCGTCGGCCACTACGCTGCGGGCCGCGATTCGCAGACCCTCACGTTGCGCTACGAGCCGAAGCCCCCGGGCTGCCCCGGGAACCCCGGTTGCACCTCCCCTACTC
>JBOGXG010000424.1:0-4689 GCA_050694195.1 Actinomycetota bacterium
CGATCGCGGCCCCCATCTCGATGCCGCAGCAAGCGAGCCCGAACTGCATCATCCACAGGGAGTACTTACGGCTCCAATTGAGCGCCCACGACACAGGCTTCGGCAGCTTGACCTTTTCGATCACAGCCATTCGAGCACCCGCTTCTTTATCCCGTAGAGAAGAGCAAGGGCGAGGATGCCGATGAAGATGACCATCTCCACGAAAGCCTGGGTGCCCAGCCGCTCGAAGACGATCGCCCAGGGGAATAGGAAGATCGCCTCCACGTCGAAGATCACGAATAGCAGAGCGAAGATGTAGTAGCGCACGCTCGTCTGCGACCAGCCCACGCCTATCGGATCGATCCCGGACTCGTAAGTCGTGAGCTTCTCTACCTGGGGGACCGACGGACGGAGCAGTTTCCCGAGCGCCAGCGTTCCGACAACCAGCACGGCACCGACGATGGCGAAGATCCCGATCGTTATGTATTGACTGAAGTAATCGCTAGACAAGGACCGGCTCTTTCATCAGCTCAACAACGACTGCTCTTCCCTCCCAGACCGGCGCCGAGACGTTCCAGGCGTACTCCCTGTGGCGTGTCCGGTGGGGAGAGAGCCCGGAGCCCCTCAAGCGCGAAAGTCCTGGAAACGACCGAAAACTAACACGCAGCAGGCGGGGTCCTGCGGGCTTGTGCGCTCGTTCGGGCGCCCGCGCCGCACCCCGGCGATTACCATCCACGCGATGCCCGACCTACCCAAGCTGCCCGCCCGCGCTCTGCTGCGCGACGCCTTCCGAGACCTCGTTCGAGCTCCGTTCGCCTTGCTTCTCGGACTGAGCATCCTCGCCACCCTCGCGACCGCGCCGCTGGAGGCGGAGGTGGACGCGACCGCTCTCCTTGGAACGGTGATCGCCGGCGTGATCTCAGCCTACGTGTCCATAGCGATCACACTTGCGGCCGCCGAACCGCACCCGAAGTCGAGCGCCGAACATTGGATCCGGCAGGCCTTCCAGAGACGGTGCTTCTGGCGCAGCACCATCGCCAATCTCTTCGCGGTCGTCCTCGTCGCGGCGGGTTTGATCGCCTTGATCGTGCCAGGTTTCATCGTGGGAGCGGCGGTCGCCTTCGCGCTGACGGGAGCGGTACTGGAGAACCTCCGGCCCGGTGATGCCATCAGACGGAGCATCGAGACCAGCCGACCGGCGCGCCGCGCCGTGGGGTTCATCTACGGCGTCCTCATCATCGTCCCGACGGTAGGGGTCCAGGCGTCCTTCTACTTCCTCGGCGACGACGACAAGTGGATATGGACGTCGCTCGGCTGCGTCGCGCTCATCCTGACGATGGCCGCGCAGATCGCGCTCGCTCGCGCCTTCCTCGCGCTCGGGGGCCGGGTCCTTCCCCGCACGCCCAGTTCTCCGCTAGGGCGAAGATGATTCGCGTTCCGATGGAGAACTTCGCCCGGGTGCTCACCACGGGAGAGTTTGGCCCTATCGGCCAAGTCATCATGATGAGGGTGAACCTACCGGTCTCGTTGCGGGAGCTCCCAAGGGGGTTGCGTAAGTAAGGTGCCGGGAAGGTTCTGAGTCACCGACATCGGCCGGGCGCGTCGCGCGCAAGATCGATCGAACTTTTTTTCCGCATGGGGCCGTGATCGGACCGAAAGTGTCTCAGGGTCTCGTCATGATGGGGACATGAACAAGAGTCTCGTCGGCGAAGCGATCGCGTGGGCGGAGAAAGCGAACGCGAACCTCGAGCCGAACCTGATGACCTCGGAGGACAGGCGAAGGCTACGCGCCGAGTACGCGCGTCTTAAGAAGCTCGCCGCCTACGGAGAGACGGCACTGTCGAGCGAGCTTGACGATCCCGAGGAACTGGCCCGGCTGTCGGGAACGTCGGTCGGAAAAGCCAAAGCGACGGTTGAGGCCGCAAAGAAACTGCAGGAAGCCGCCGCCGTGCAAGATGCCTTCGCCGGCGGCGACATCTCATTAGATCAAGCCACCGAGATCGCCAAGGCCGAGGTCGCATGTCCCGGCTCTGCCGAGAAGCTCTTGAAGACCGCTGTGACGGAGTCGTTCCAGGTACTGAGGGAGAAGTCTCGGAAGGTGGTGCTGGAAGCCGAGCAGAAGCTAGGCCTCGCAGAACGCCAGAAGAAAGCACGGGCGGCTCGGACGCATAGCGACGAGCTCGGGATGACCGATATCCACCTCAGACTAGAGCCGCACATCGGGACCCCGATCGTGAACCGGGCCGAAGCCGAAGCCGCTCGTCTATACAAGGCTGCCAAGGAGGACGGCAAGCAGGAGCCCTTCGAGCGGCATCTGGCCGACGCCTACGCCAAGATCTTCTCGGGCTCGTCCGTGCAGCCGCACTCATCCCGGCCCGAACTCGTTATCTTGGTCAGCCACGAGGTGACGAAGCGCGGCTGGACCGAGGTGCGAGATGGTGAGGTCTGCAAGATACCCGGGGTGGGACCCGTCCCTCCCGCAGTGGCCCGGGAGATCGGCAGAGATGCCTTCCTCAACGGTGTTGTCTACGACGGCAACGACCTCCGCCACTTCAAGCGCTGGACCAAGCACATCCCGATCGAGGTCCGCATGGCTCTCTGCCTCGGGGACCCCCCGGAGTTCGACGGTCCGGCGTGCATCGACTGTGGGAAACGGTTTCGCACCCAGTGGGACCACTTCGACCCCCGAAACAATGGGGGGCCGACCTGTACCGACAACGTGGGGCCCAGGTGCGTACCGTGTCACACGGAGAAGACGAGGCGGGACCGAGCCGCCGGAAAGTTGACTCCGAGAAGACCCGAGGGAAACAAACCGCTTCGGCGATGAGCCGGCGAGTCGCTAACTGAAGAAGATCGTTGCTCTCTCGGCTAGGTCGAAGAGGGGGCCCCACGCGAAGAAGAAGACGAGCGTGGCGACGGCGGTGATCCCAACGACGGCGCCCGAGAGCGGGCCGATCGCTATGGGGGCCGCGGCGGCGTCGGGTTCCTGCATGTACATGACCACCATGATCCGGAGATAGAAGAACGCCGCGATCGCGCTGGTGATGGCTCCGACCACGACGAGCCACGAGTAGCCGGCGTCGATCGCCGGGCCGAAGACGACCAGCTTCGCCACGAACCCGGACGTGAGGGGCACGCCCGCCAGCGACAGGAGGAACAGGCTGAGCGCGCCGGCGAGCACGGGGCGTTGGTAGAAGAGGCCTCGATAGTCGGTGAGCCGGATCCGACGCTCGTCCCGGCCCCCGACGATCGCAACGACGGCGAACGCCCCCATCACCGTGAGGCCGTAGGTCACGAGATAGAACAGCGCCCCGGACACGGCTCGGTCGTTCGTTGCCACGACCGCGGTGAACACGAAACCCGCGTGTGCGATGGAGGAGTAGGCGAGGATCCGTTTGACATCCTCCTGGACCACAGCGAAGAGCGAGCCGACGACCATCGTGAGCGTTGCGACCACCAGGACGAGAGGCCGCCAATCGTCGCGTAACTGGAAGAGCGTGACGTCGAGGAGCCTCAACAGCGCAGCGAACGCCGCCATCTTCGTTCCCGCTGCCATGAACCCGGTCACCGGCGACGGCGCACCTTGGTACGCATCCGGGGTCCACATGTGGAAGGGCACCGCCGCGACCTTGAACCCGAGTCCGATGATCAAGAATCCAACCGCCAGAACGAGAAGGCCGACGTCCGTCGGAGGCGTCGTGGTGAGGAACTCAACGATCCCCTGCTCGGCTCCGGCACCACCGGATCCGTGCAGGTTCGTGGAACCGGTGATCCCGTAAACGAGCGCGATCCCCAGGAGGAAGAAAGCCGAGGAGAACGCGCCGAGAAGGAAGTACTTCATCGCCGATTCCTGACTCACGAGCGAGCGCGTCCGGAACCCCACCAATACGTACAGCGCGATCGAGAAGGTTTCGAGAGCGATGAAGGTCACGATCAGATCGGTGGACGAGGCCATCAGCATCATCCCCGCAACCGCGAACAGCACGAGTGCGTAGAACTCGGAGTTCTCGAGGGATTCACTCTTCAGGTACTCGCGACCGAGCCATACCGTCAAGAGCCCGAACACCGCGAGCCCGACCTTCACGAAGATCGAGAACCCATCGTTCGCAACCATGCCGGCCAGTTGCAACGTGGGCCCCTCGTCCGAGAGATCGCTCCAGGCCCGCTGCGCAAGCACCACCGCGACCACCAGGCCGCCCGTCGCGATCGCCGGGAGATGCCACCCGGTCTTCCGTTCGGGGGGAAGGAAGGCGTTGCCGACGATCAGCAGAAGCGCGGTCGCGGCGAGGGCGATCTCGGGCCCGATGGCGCCGAGTTCGACGGGAGGCAGGTCGAGCGGCATCACTCACCCCCCTGGGCGACCGGGTCTTCCGGGGGAGGCACCGGCACGTCGCTCGGGCCCCCACCGCCGTCCAGTTGATCGACGACCTTCCGGGCCGACGGTTCGATGCGCTCGATGAAGGGCTTCGGATAGACACCGATGAAGACGATCAGGGCGAGGATCGGCGCGAGCATGACGGCCTCCCGCAGGCTTACATCCGGGAGGATCCGGTTCTCGCTCTTGGTAACCGGCCCCTGGAAGACGCGCTGGTATGCCCATAGGAGATAGATCGCGGCCAGAACGACGCCGAAAGCCGCCGGCACGACCCACCACCTGTAGCTCACGAACGTTCCGAGCAACACGAGGAACTCGCCGACGAAACCGTTGAG
>JBOGXG010000425.1:0-5876 GCA_050694195.1 Actinomycetota bacterium
TCCCCATCCCGTACCGAACAGGCCTCCCGTAGCGAGGGCGAACATCGACTGCGCGAGCTGGTAGCCCTCGTCGCCGATCCAGCGCGGGTTGAAGACATCCATCCATACCTGCACGCGTTCCTGCACGTGCCCGAACAATTGGTACCCGACGTATGCGCCTCCCGCGAAGAGCAAGCCGCCGAGAAGCATGTATACGAGTCTCGCCGTGGCGATGTAGAGCATCACGAGGAATATCGAGAAGAAGAGGAGACTCGAGCCGAGGTCCTTCTCGAAGAACATGACCGCCAGCGATATCCCCCACATCACGAGGAGGGGCCCGAAATGCTTGATGTCGGGGACGTGGAAGTTGAGCACCTTGCGCGACGCGATCGCGAGCAGTTCCTTGCGCTCGGCCAGGTACGCCGCGAAGAAGATGACGAGGCAGATCTTCGCGAGCTCACCGGGTTGGAACTGGAAGGAGCCGAAGCTCACCCATAGCCTGGCGCCGTTGATGGTTTGCCCGAACGGGGTCAGTGGGAGGAGGAGCAGGCCGACACCGACGAAGCCGAAGACGTACTTGTAGCGTGCCAGCAGTTTGTAGTCCTTCACGATGAGCAGCGCGCCGACGAAACAGGCGATGCCGAATCCGGTCCAGAGGACCTGGGTCGGGCCCTTACCGCCCGGCTCGAGCCGATAGATGGCCGCGACCCCCAGGACGTTGACGGTGGCGGTCAGCGGAAGGATCAAAGGGTCGGCGTTGGCCGCGAGCTTCCGCATCGCGATGTGGGCCACGACGTAGCATGCCGTCAACGTCGCCATGTAGGGAACGGCGTCCGGGAGCCGGTCCGTGTTGCGGGCAACGGCTACCAGCGCGAGTGCTCCGGCCCCGATGATGAAGCTGATGATGAGGAGCGACAGCTCCATGTTCCGTCGTCCCGTGGGGGTTAACAACTAGTTCCCATCTTTCTTCCGTCGGCCGTCTCGCGTGCGTTCCGCCTCGGGTTCGGGGTCGCTGAAGTCCTCCGAGCGCTCCTCGAGGTCGGCGACCGTCTCGCGCGCCTCGCCCAGAGACGAGACCTTTATCCCCTCCTCAACGTTGCCGCGGAGGAACTCCGGAAGGTCTTGGAGTCGCACCTCTGACTGCTCCTGCGGGTCTCGCAGGGACAGGCCGGCGATCTCGTCGGGTATCCCCTTATAGATCGTGACGATCCCGTCGCCGTTCGCGCCCACGTACCACGAATTGCTCAACAGGTAGCGGGTGAGAAGAACACCTCCTCCGACCAGCAGCAGCAGGACGACGAGACCGATCGTGATCTTGCGACCAACCCGCGAGGGAGGGGGATCGGGCGGTTCGTCGTCGGCCCGGACCGCGCCGGTTCGACGCGGGGGGGCGACGGGAGGGGCTGTAGGGGCTGCACTCTGCGCAGGGACGCTGCTGTGGCCCACGCCGGTCGCGCCGGCTCGGTCCGTGCCGCGGACGTCGATGACGATCACCGTGATGTTGTCATCGCCGCCGGCCGCGTTCGCAGCGTCCACGAGAGCCTCGGCGGCGGACTGGGGCTCTGTCTCCTCCCCCAGCGTCCGTGCGATCGTTGCGTCGTCGATCATCGAGGAGAGGCCGTCCGAGCAGATGAGCAGTCGATCGCCGTCCTGGACGCTCTTGTCGGAGAGATCGACGTCCACGTTGCGGTCCACCCCGAGGACACGCGTGATCACGCTGCGTTGAGGATGGCTTGAGGCTTCCTCGCGACGGAGACGACCCTCTTGAACCATGCGCTCGACCAACGTGTGGTCTTCGGTCAGTTGACTGAGTTCGCCGCCCCGGTAGAGGTAGGCCCTGGAGTCTCCGACGTGCGCGATGTGCGCGACACCACCGTCGAGGAAGATGATCGTGCACGTGGTACCCATGCCCGAGAGGCTCGGATCGTCGAGCCCCTTCTCCCAGATCGCCAGATTGGCCTCCGTCACGTAGGACCTCAACGCGTCGGGTTCCTCGGGAGATTGCGACCGCTTGACCTCGACGATCTTCTCGATGGCCGTTCGCGACGCGACATCCCCGGCCACGTGGCCCCCCATGCCGTCGGCGACGACGAAGAGCGGCTCCTCGACGAGGAGCGAATCCTGGTTCATATCGCGCGTCCGTCCGACGTCGGTCTTGGCGCCGACGGCCAGTTTCATTTGCGCATCTCCAGGACCGTCTTCCCTATCTTCACGTGGTCACCGCGCTGTAGTTCGGTCGGTGACGTGATCTTCTGTCTGTTGAGATAGGTACCGTTCGTGGAGCCCATGTCTTC
This sequence comes from Actinomycetota bacterium, assembly GCA_050694195.1. GTDB lineage: Bacteria > Actinomycetota > CADDZG01 > CADDZG01 > WHSQ01 > JBOGXG01. Next base: position 2,274 of record JBOGXG010000425.1, read on the forward strand.
GACCATGTAGCCCTCTCCCTTGGAGAAGATGCGCGCGTGCACCTGCGATGCGTAGGTGTCCTCGAGGACGATGTGGCACTTGTCCGCTCTCCCGATCAGCATCTCGCTGTCGAGGTCGAACGATCTCCCTTTGAGCCCCTGGCCCTCGACCACAGTCACCTTGCGAGGAGCTTTCTTCGATCGGCGCGCCGATGCAGCCCCTTGGCGTTTGGCCGCCTGCTGTACCCGAGCCGTCTGTGGGGGCCGGATCTCGACGTAGATCGCCTTCACGGCGCGCGCCATAAAGATGTACAGCACCGCCAGGAAGACGTACTTGAGGAGGTCGAGGACGATCGTCGGCATTTAGTGCTCCGCCCAACGAACATCTTGGGGGTTCTGGCGGCGAAAAGCTGGCGCCTCGCGGCGTTCTCGGTCGGGCACGTACCTCTTGGTACGCACCCTCTCTGCGGCCTTGCGATGCTCGCTTTTCACTCGCCAGAACCTCGCAAACGCCATTGGGCGGAGCACATCACTCCGCCGCTTCCTTGAAGATCAGCTCGCTCTGCCCGAAGGAGAGTCGATCGCCGTCTTCCAATGGATGTTCCTTCACCAGTCTGCCGTTCACGACGCTCCCGTTCGTGGAGCCCAGGTCGACGAGCATCCAACGTCCCCCCTCACGACGCAGTTCGGCGTGTCGCCGGCTCACGTTCGGATCGGAAAGCACGACGTCGTTCGTAGACAACCGTCCTATCACCACCGGGTCGCGAGTCACGGAGATGCTCTCGGTGGGCTTGCCGTTCTCCCCCAGAACCAGGAGCTGTGGGTTCGCGGAGGCGACCCCGAACCGCTCCGCGGCATCGAGCGAGATGGCGCCGGTGATGCTCGGGTCTTGTGGATCCGGCTCGTGGGTCGAGACCCGCGCCTTCGGTTCCTCGTCCGGGGGGGCCGCGAACGATGCCTCCACGCGGAACTCGCCCTTGCCGATGGCCGGATCCTCCTCGAAGGTGATCGAGGGGATGCCCATGAGGTTCCAGCGGTTCTCTTTCGCCGAATCGATCACGAGTTCGCCGAATTCCCGGGCGAGTCCCGCCTCCATCTGGGAGAACCGCTCGTAGTCGTCAGATCCCATGATCACGTGGAACTCGTTAGGCGCGTAGACGCGGTTGACGGAGAGGGTCTTCCCGTCGGCCATCTCGCGCAGGATCCGCCGGCCGACCTCGATAGGTTGAAGACCGGAGCGGAAGACCTTCGCGAAGAACCCCTCGACCAGCCCCTCGAGGCGCTGCTCGATCCCTTTGGCTACTCCCATCGCGCTCGATTATGCCCGCGCTTCTAGGCGCCACTCCCTGATAGCTTTTCGCGGTCGCCCGCAAGGCGGCCCCGAGGGCGAGTGGTGGAATGGCAGACACGCTGGCTTCAGGTGCCAGTGCTCGCCATGTGATCGTGGGGTTCACTCCCCCTGGCTGACAACTGAATAGGTAGATCTACGGGCGAGTGGTGGAATGGCAGACACGCTGGCTTCAGGTGCCAGTGCTCGCAAGAGTGTGGGGGTTCAAATCCCCCCTCGCCCACGATTTGGCCGAGGATTCGCTTCTTACAGGGGACCTTCAGAGCACGGAAGCCTCATGGTGCCTTCGGTCGAGCAGCGACCCGGATCTTCAGTCGGCGGTGACGATCTCGATCGCCTTGATCATCGGGTTCTCCACGACGTGGGGGCCGAACTTGATGTCGATGTTCGCGTCGGTCGTAGTGACGATCGACTTCATGACTCCTGCGTTAGCGCCTACTTCCGCGAACACGTCGTAGTTATCAAGAACGACGTCGCCCTCGACCGAAACATCGAACAGGCGCGCTCCGACCTTCTGTGCTCCCGAGTAGATCTCCGCGAAGTAGAGCCGGACCTCGTACGTGCCGGGCGTCACCGCGAACGTCCACTGCATGTCCGCTCCTCCCTTGGGGTCCCATCGCTCATCCTGGAAAAGGGCTCCGGGGATCCCGTCGGGCAAGGAGGGGTGGCTGAGGTCGATCGCGGCCCAAGTTCTGTACGTCCTGTTGCCGGTAGCGGCGGCGTTGACGTGTCGGGAGGGTGACGAGGTGGTATCCGCAGTCCAGCCCGCGACCGCCGACCCGCCGGCGTTCACGCGATAGACGACCTGCCCTGCAGGAACCGTGGGTGGCGCTTGCGATGGAGTCGGCTCGGGAGAGGGCGACGGCGACTCGGCGGGGGTCGGTGACTCGTCCGGCGTCGGCGATGGGGATTCAACCGGCGTCGGCGTGGGCGTCGGCGACTCCGCGGGAGTGGGTGACTCAACCGGCGTCGGCGATGGTGTTGGTGGCTCCTCCGGCGTCGGCGATGGTGGCTCCTCTGGCGTCGGAGATGGTGTCGGTGGCTCCTCCGGCGTTGGCGATGGCGACTCGACCGGAGACGGCGATGGCGACTCGGACGGAGACGGTGCAGGAGCCACAGGATCGCTTTCCGTGTAGAACGCGACGCGGGAGAAGAAGTTCTTCTTCTCGGGAGTGTTCACCGTCCAGTTCACCGGGACGGACTGGAAGCCGTGCACGTAATCGTTCGCACCCTGATCGTAGTAGCCCCACGAGACGTGCTCCCCGATCGCCACGTCCATATTGGCGATGCTCGTCGAGTCCTCGTTCACGACGATGGGCCGCGGACGGGCGATGTATTCGGGCGAGTTCTTGACCTGTTCTATGAGCGTTTGAAGTTGGGTCGGGGTCTGCTTGTTGCCGTGCAAAAGGATGAAGTCCTCGATCGCCAGCACGCTCGGAGGAGGCATCACACCTCCGCGGAAACTCGTGGCGACCAGCAGTTGTCCGGCCGAGCGTTGTTGCGCGCTCTCGATGAGCTCGTGAACTCGGCCCGGCCTAAGGATCGGATGCAAGAAGTGATCGTCGGCGCTCTCATTGACGATCTCGAGGAGGACGTTCTTGTAGCCGGAGGCAACGAGCCAGTCGACGATGTTGTCGACGCCCCGCTTGACGGCGTCCTCATCGATCATCCGATCCTCTTGCCACAGGTAGAAGAGAGAAACCTCGACGATGATCCCGTTCTGATCGGCGGCCGCCAGGAGTCGGTGGAGGCGGTCGATCCACGCTGGTTTGAGCGTGCCGTCCGGCTCGAAAGCCGTCGTGATGTTGGGACCGTTGACGCCGCCTCCGGGCATCCCTCCCTGCATACCTACCGTGATCATGTCGAGCCCGCTCGCTTTGTAGGAGGGAAGCGCAGCGATCAGTTCCGCCACGTTCCTGTCTGCATCCCACACGCCCGTGTCTGGATAAGCCCACTTGCCCTCGTGGGCCTCGTTCTCATCATCGAACAACGCCTGCACCATGCGGCTGTTGAACAGGAGGCCCTCGCCCGCGGTTCCGGAGTGGGTCACCGCACCATCAACGAGGAAGCTCGTTCCGGAGATCGCGACACCGGATGATGTCGGCGGCTGTGATGGCTCCGGCGATGGACTGGGCTCCGGCGACGGCTCCGGCGAAGGACTGGGCTCCGGCGACGGCTCGGGACTGGGCTCCGGCGACGGCTCCGGCGAAGGACTGGGCTCCGGCGACGGCTCCGGCGAAGGACTGGGCTCCGGCGACGGCTCCGGCGAAGGACTG
>JBOGXG010000426.1:0-5237 GCA_050694195.1 Actinomycetota bacterium
TCCCAGTGGTCGCATACGAACTCCACGATCGCGGTCTCCATCTCCCACGCCCGCGGCGGGGTGTCGATCCCGGCGCGCCTCGCCGAATGGAACGAATCCATGAGTTCCCCATACACGTCCAGTTGGAACTGAGCATGCGCCGCGTTACCGATCCGGACGGGGCGAGAGTTCTCGTAGCCCTGAAGTGGGAGTTCGAACTCGTACAGACGCCTGGCGCCCATGACGCCGTACATGATCTGCATGTCCGCCGCATGGCCCGCGACGCTGCGAAGGAGCCAATCCCTCCACTCTGTCGCCTCCGCGGTGTATCCCTGCTCGAGCAATACGTCGAGTAGGAACGTGGCGTCCCGCAGCCAGCAGTAACGGTAGTCCCAGTTGCGTTGGCCCCCGATCTTCTCGGGCAGTGAGGTCGTGGGGGCCGCGACCACGCCTCCGGTGGGATCGTAGATAAGCGCCTTGAGCGTCAGGAGGCTGCGCATCACATGAGCCCGCCACCGCCCCGAGTAGGTCGTTCGTCCGATCCAGTCATGCCAGAAACGCGTCGAGGTCTCGAACAGGCGCTTGCACTCGTTCGGATCCCGATGCGGCACCTCGACGTGGGCGGGATGGTAGATCGCGAGGAACGACCGCTCCTCTCCGGCCTCGATGCTGAACCGTGCTCGCACCCCGCTGCGTGTTACCTCCAACGGGATGTCGGCGACGAGATCCAGCGCGTCCTGGCCCCCCACGGCTTCGATGACTCCGTGTTGTTCCCTGAACCACGGCACGACGCCGGCGTAATCGAGCCGGGGTTGGTAATCGAGTTGCATCTCGACGATGCCGGCATCGCACGCAACGGTTCGGGCGACGACCTCACCGGGCCGCGCCCCGCGCGGGTGCTCGGGATCGGATCCCGATTCCATGGCGAGCAGATCGATCAGACGCACCACTCCCGAACGCGTCCTGAATGTCGTCTCGAGGATCAACGTGTCGTCGACGTAGCGCCGAGACGTCTCTTCGATCTCCTCTGCGGGCGCGATGCTCCAATGGCCGCCGTGCTCCTCGTCGAGGATCCGCGCGAAGCACGACGCAGAGTCGAAGCGCGGCAAACAGAGCCAGTCGATGGAACCGGTTCTGGACACCAGTCCGGCCGAGTGCGTATCTGCTATGAGCGCGTAGTCTTCGATCCTCAAACGGAACAGTTCCCTCAGGCGTCTGCCGTCACGTTCTTCTCAGGGTACCCAGCGACGTCTCGTATGATTTCCGGGCCTAACGGAACCGTGCTGCGAAGGGGGAGGAGATGTCGGTCACTCTCGAGCGACGAGGCAGGTCGGGAGCCGTGGATGCTACCGAGTGGTCCCCCGCCAGGCTTTATCTCGTGATCTCGGGCATCTTTCTCGTCGCTTCCACCACGATCGGGTTCATGGTCAACAGCGCCTTCCCCGCCACGCCGGAGGCGGTCCACGATGCGGGTTCGGGCCACATCTTCGGCATATTCGAAACGAACGGTTGGCACAACCTCAGCGGGATGATCAGCGGCGTCATCGCGTTGGGCTTCGCCGTCAAACCGCGGTGGGCGCGCACCGGCGCTCTACTTAAGGGAACGATGTACGTAGCGGTAACGATCTCGATCGCGATCTGGGGACCGGACACTTTCAAGATCGCGTCGAACACCGCCGACCAGTTCGTGCACGGCACCCTCGCCGTCACCGGCCTATGGGCCGGCTTCGCAACGCATCGAGCAACCTAGAGCTGATCCGGTCGCCGAGCGCTCCGGTCGCGATCGGCGGGCTAGGGGATCGCCAGCGCCCCCAACGTCAGCGTCGAAGTTCCATCGGCGGGAAAAACGCCGTGGAACATGCTGTTGCCGGTTATCTGCAAGGTCAGGGTAAGGTCGTCCAGCACCGTTCCTACGAGCTCCTCGGGTGGGACGATCTCGAACTCGACCGTGTAGTCGGCCGAGGCGGGAGTCACCGTGTAAGGCTCGGTGGTCAGCTCACCGATCACGACTTCCTCTCCATCCGATGTCCCGGCCAGCTTGACCTCTAGTTGAGGCTGTCCGATCCCCATGACGTCGGGACCCGCCCCCACGAAGTAGTAGGACTGCACGTTGATCGTGCCCTTGATCGGCTGAGCTGCATCGAGCGTGAGTGGGAGTCCATCGATCGCCGCCATGTCGAAGGCCGTCCCGAGGGAGGATGTCGCGCCGGCGAACGGGTCCGCGCAGGCCTCTTCGGACTCGACCGGCGTGAGGGAGAGGACGCAGGTGTCGTCGCCCCAGTTGATGTGGTACGTGACCTCGACCGGAACCGGCTTCTTCTTCTTTTTCTTCTTCTTCGCGACGGCCACGTCCGGCACGAAAGATCCCGCGACCAACCCCACAACGAGCAGGGGCACCAAGTAACGCCGCATCCATCCGCTCCTTCCCATCCGCTGTCCCTTTGGTCTATTTCGTCCCTAGGAGCCTGTCTCCCTTCTAGCCCGCCGGGTGGGCCCCCGGGCGGGAGGGGAAACCTCGCTGAGGGAGAATCCGTGAACTATGGGTCATTTCGGACGAAGCCGCCGGGCGGTGGCGCCCCTGCTCCTCGGCCTCGTGGTGCTCGCCTCGTTCCTCCCCCCGTCCCGAGAGGCGCGGGCTCAGACGGCGGAGGGACAGACCTCGATAAAGATGTCGGACGGCGTCGAGCTCGTCGGGGATGTTCTGCTACCGGAGGAGGGCGACAGCTTCCCGGTGCTGCTCAACATGACCCCCTACGGCCCCGCGACCTATTACGACCTTTACAGGGGTCAGGGCTACGCCCATGTGAACGTCGACATCCGCGGCACAGGTCGCTCCGGCGGGAAGCTCTGCATCTTCTGCGAGCGAGAGCAGCGCGATGTGTACGAGGTCGTGGAATGGATCGCCAAGCAGAAGTGGAGCAATGGAAAGGTCGGCATGTTCGGTGGCTCTTACCAAGGGATCACGCCACTCATGGGAGCCTCCGAACAACCGCCACACCTGAAGGCGATAGTTCCTGCGGTCGTGCTCGCGGATGCTTATCGCGACATCGTGTGGCACAACGGCATCTTCAACGCCAACTTCGTGGCGCAGTGGACGGCCTTGCAGTTCGGACTGGGACTCACGGGAACCGGCCCGACCAGCGATCTCGCATCCAGGCCACAGCAACGCCTGGCGGTTGAATCGCGGCTCACACCATGGGACGGCCCCTTCTACAAGGAACGTTCGCTCTACACCAAGTTCGATCAGATAAAGGTGCCCACTCTCCTGCTGGGCGGCTGGTTCGACGGTTTCTCGAGAGGCACCATCCGCAACTACCAGGGCATCGCGAGCAAACACAAGCGCCTGGTCATAAGCCCCTGCACGCACAAGGGCTGCGGAGGCCCCTTCGATCCCGCGAGTGAATACACCGAGGACGCCGACCCACCGGGCTTCGAGGACCCGATCCTCGAATGGATGGACCGTTTCCTAAAGGACAAGGACAACGGCGTCGAGTCCGGACCACCGGTCCTCTATTACGACGTCGGTTCGGGGAAATGGATGGAGGCCGGCGACTGGCCGCCTCCCGGATCGCGCCTGGAGACGTTCTACCTGTCCGGTCAGGCGAGCGGATCCGGCGTTTCACAGAACGACGGGTCACTCGTGAACAAGGTCACTGATTCGGACGACGTCGAGGACCGCTACGTCTACAACCCTTTCGTCGGCTCCTCGGAGACGCTGTCCAAGTGGGGCACGGTCGCCGCCTCGCCTCATGCTCGCCTGGATACCCGTGGCGACGACGCTCAGTCGTTGACCTACACGACGCAAGCGATGAAAGGGCCGCTGGAGCTCGCCGGCCCGATGGAACTCAACTTCTGGGGTCTAACCACTGCATCCGAAACCGATTGGATCGTCAAGGTCACCGATGTCGCTCCCGACGGAGCTACCAGATTGATCACCTCCGGGTATGTGAGAGCGTCGCATCGAAAGTGGGATGCGAAACTTTCGCGCCCGGGTGTCCCATGGCTCCCGAACGAGGACCCGGCCCCGGTTCCGGCGGGCAAAGCCCTGGAGTATCGCGTCGACATCTGGGACATCGCCCACGCGGTTGCGAAGGACCATCGTTTGCGGATCACGATCTCCTCGAGTGACACCCCCAACCACGAGCCCTTGCTGGAGCCGGCGGTGAACGCGGTCCTCCACAACAAGGCGTACCCGAGCAGGCTGCTCGTCACCGTCCGCTGACTCGCTAACGCGTCGAGGAGCGACTCGCCGGACCCGCCGGGTTGCGAGAACCGACCAGGAAGATCGTTACTCGACGACCATCGCAGTGACCATGCCGAACATCCCCTCCGAACCCTCGGCGTGACTAAGGACGTGGCAGTGGAGGGCCCACGTGCCGACCTCGGTCGCTTTGACGAGAACGTCGTAACGCTCCCCCGGACCGACCAGCACCGTGTCGGCCATGTACGGGCTGTCGAGGAGATGACCGTCCTTCGCTATGACCTGCTGCGGCACCCCATGCAGGTGCATCGGGTGGATCTGCAGCCCCTCGTTCATGTACCGGATGCGAACCAGCTGGTCCTTCCCCGCGACGATCGGTTCCGTGGCCGGGAATCCCTTCCCGTTCAGGGTGAACCCTAGTGGTCCGTCGTTCAGGACCATCGTGTAGTCGACATCGACCTTCGGGTCGGCGGGATCGTCCACGACGAACGCTCCGAGCAGCCCCCCGGGCACCTGGGCGACCGCGTTGAAATGCGAGTGATACATGTTCGACCCGGAGTTGCGCACGGTGAAGCGATATGTGAAGGAGTCGCCCGGCAGGATGGCATCCTGATTTATCCCCGGCACACCATCCATGTCGTTCGGAAGTGTCATGCCGTGCAAGTGAAGCGTCGTCGGCTGCTCCAACTCGTTGCGGAGGGCGATCTCGACCTTGTCCCCGAGCTGGACGTTGATCTGGGGGCCGGGGATCATCCCGTTGTACGCCATCCCCTGCTTCACTACTCCGGGCTCGGTCTCCCACTTGATCTCGTCGGCGGTGAGTTCGAAACGCTTGGTGCCGTCCGCGAGGATCTTCGGCTCGAGAGGGATCCCGCCCTTCCCCTTCGTCTTCGCGGGGAACATCCCGGTCCTCTCAGCATCATGAGCGGCCATCTCCTTCGGGCTCATCCCCGACATGCCGCCGCCGTTCGCCGACTCAGCCTCCTCGGATCCGGCCGCGCCACCGACCATCAGTTGGGCGGTCATGCCTCCGTCGGCGTGGCCGGGTACCTCGCAG
>JBOGXG010000427.1:0-1906 GCA_050694195.1 Actinomycetota bacterium
GGCAGAGCGAGTATCGAGAGGGCCGCCGCGACGATGACCACGGCGATATCGAACATGGACAATTCGACGGCGCCTGCGAGTTCGATCACTGCGCCTCCTCATCCTGCTGCGCCTCCGCCGCCTCCCCACGGCAGTCTCCTCAGAGTAGGATCGGCGGCCTGCGGGCGTGGCTCAGTGGTAGAGCATCACCTTGCCAAGGTGAGGGTCGCCAGTTCGAATCTGGTCGCCCGCTCCAGAGAACCCCCTGGTAACAGGGGGTTTTTCTTTCCTTGAGGGCACGACTTTTCCTTGATTTCTGTTCATCACTGGCCATCACTTGTCCATCACTGCTCCACTCACCCTAGTAAGGAGATGTGTGATGGCCGGTTCGATCCGTCAGCGGGGCCGCAACTCGTGGCAGATACGCGTCTATGCAGGAACCGATCCAGACACCGGCCAACGCCGGCAGTTGACCCGGACGGTGCAGGGCAGTCGGACCCAGGCGCAACGGGAGTTGCGGTCTCTTGCTGCCTTCGCCAACGTCGGACCTTCGGTTGGAGCTCGGACTACCCTCGGCGAGCTGCTCGACCGTTGGTTCGCCGCCAACGAGGCCGGTTGGGCCACCACTACCGTTCGCAGCACGTGGTCGATCATCGATCGCCAGCTAAGGCCGAAACTTGGGCACGTTCTGGTGCGGGATCTCACCACGGTGGTGATCGACGAGTTCTACGCGTCGTTGCGCGTCGATGGCGCGGTTGAAGGAGGGCCTCTAACCCCCGGCAGCGTCCGGCGCATCCATGGCGTGCTCCACCGCGCTCTCACGCAGGCGATGCGATGGGAGTGGATCTGGAGCAATCCCGCAGCCTCGGCATCACCCCCTCGCACGGAGCCGGCCGAGATGCGCCCTCCAACACCAGAGGAGGTTGGCCGGCTTCTGGAACAAGTCAAGGTTCACCAGCCGCTGCTACACCTGTTCCTCATCCTGGCCGCGACGACAGGTGCCCGCCGAGGTCAGCTCCTCGCCCTGAAGTGGGCTGACGTCGACTTCGAACATGCCAGCCTGTCTTTCCAACGGGCGTGGGTCGAAGGACGCAACGGTCCGGTTCTGGCACCGACCAAGACGCGCCGCTCGCACCGAGTGGCTCTCGATCCGTTCACGCAGCAACTACTCGAGGGTCAGTGGACGGGGATTCAGTCAGACTCAACGAGTGACCTAGACGACGCGTTCGTCTTTACGAACCATCCGGCTGGGCAGCGGCCCTGGAATCCGAACTGGGTCACCAAGCAATTCATTAGGCAGCGCCGAGCAGCGGGGATCGAGCATTTCCGGCTTCATGACCTTCGTCATTTCATGGCGACCCAGATGCTCGGTTCTGGGATCGCCGTACCTGTGGTTTCGGCCCGACTCGCTCATGCTCGAGCATCGACGACGCTCAACGTTTATGCGCACGCCATCCCCGGCGCAGATGCTCACGCTGCTCAGCTCATCAGTGGGATTGTCTGCAGACCGAGAAACCTTGCGCTCCATCCCAGCTATGGGCGAAGCACCGGAGGGATTGATAACAACCCCCAGACAGGAGAGTCACCAATCACCGAGAGGGTTCACCGATCAGCCAGCTAAGCCTGAGGGTCTGTAATCCTCGTGAGTTTCTCCGGGTCGGCCCAGTTGGCCTTCAGGGACTATCGGCTTCGCCACGCCCACGGCGCCACCTTTCATCGAGTGATTGTGCGACCGCTTCGTCATGGGCTTCCGGATCTGAAACCTGCCCCGTCGGCAGTATTAGTGTTGACTAAATCAAGAATTAGGTGCGACTTGACTAATTAGGACGTTGAGCCTAACTTTCCTCCATGGTTGGGACCGGTACCTCTCGAGCTGCGCTTGCCTACCTGAAGGCTCTGTATGCGCTCGAGGAAGAGTCTCCCCGAA
>JBOGXG010000428.1:0-7716 GCA_050694195.1 Actinomycetota bacterium
AGCCCTCCGGACGAAACGCCGAATCGCGAGTGCCAGGCTCGGCTAAACCGGCGGTCCCGACGTTTTGGGCGCGAAGAGTGCACGTTCATGTGCACCTTTCGCGCTCAGAAGTTGGGTGATGCTGGACCGAGGCGGGATACCGTCTGGGGCTACGGCGAGGACCAGCGACGGCGGAAAGCCGACTCCTTCAGGTACGCGACCGGCGTGGTACCCAACCGGTAGGCGGCCAGGGCGAAGCAGCCATAGAAGAAGATCGCGGAAGCCAGGCCGAGAGGTTCGAAGTCACCGGCGATGAGAGCGACGGAGGTGGCGAGGATCCCGAGCAGGACGCCTACCAAGACGAGATCCAGATACACGTTGGCGAGATCCCGCTTGTGCCCCTTGTCCACGGGGTCCAGTTTATCGGGCGTCTCCACGCACGCTCGGCTGCCGTCGCGTGGCGGCGGCTTGACGAGCGCTCTCGTTAGCCGAGAGGGATCTTCTTCCAGCGGCCCTTGCTGCGCACGTACAGCTGATCGTTCGTCGTATCGAGGGCCAGCGTTCCGTCCGGAGGGGGAGTCTTGAAGCTCGAGTCCGACACCGCGCCCTTCACGACCTTCGTGGCAACTCCGTCGAGAGCGACCAGGCGGCCACCGGTCTGCACGCTGCCGGCCCCCCCGCGGTAAAGAGAGGTGTCGATGTTGGCCCGGTCGCCGTCATCGCCGGTCCAACCCATGATGACGTCCTTGTGCATGGCCCACGTCCGGTCCTTCTCAGTACGGGTCGTCATCGGCACGATCATGCTGCCGGCCCCCGCGACCGTGAGATGTGGGATGTAGTTGCCCCGCGTCGGGACTGCGGGAACCAGCACTCCTCGCTGGGGTGCGGAGAAGAGGACCGACGTGCCCATGGTCGTACAGCTGAGGAGTTCCGTCTGGAGATCCGGTTGCGTCGCGTTCGTGTAGAGGAACGCCGGCTGCGTCCCGCTCTTGGCCATGTTGTAGAAGGTGCAGCCGATGAAGAGCACGGGTGCGATACCGGAGACCTGGAAACCGGCGCAGTCGTGACCTCGAGACTCGACCTTGACGGCCTCGACCGTCGTGGTGTGAGCCTGGGCCTCCCCGGACTCGATGAGCATCCCTCGCTCCGACGAGCTATCGACGTCGATGCCGCCGTACTCGATGAATACCGTCTGCCTGCCTCTCTGGAGGTACAGCGGCGTCCGGCCCCCGATGAGGAAGAAGTTCGAGAGCTTGAAGAAGTTCGGGCCTGGGTTGCTGGCGCCGCCGCTACCGTTGGAGACGTGCAACTGTCCCTCCGAGAACCCGGAGATGATGATGTCGGTGATCGTGCTCACGTTGGTCGGGTTGAAGACCTGCATCCCCCAAGTCCCGGAGCCGTCCGAGAACACCCTGAGACTGCGGATCTGCGAGTTGCTCCAGTCCTTGCCCGGTGACCCGACCACGACCGCCGTTCCCGAGCCCGCGTAACGGATCTCGGTCCCGCCCTGGTTGCCGGGCCGGCTGCCGTCGCCGAAGAGCGTGACGTTGCTTGGGACGTTGATCGGAGTGGTGGTGCGGTAGGTGCCGGCGGGGAGGTAGACCGGGATGGTCCCGCCCTTGCCGGTGTCGGCGGCGCCGAGCGCGGCCACGATGGCGGCCGAATCGTCTCCGGTGCCGTCGCCCTTGGCGCCGAAAGCACGGACGTCGATCCACGGGACCACGTCGCCGAGTTCGCCGGGGAGTGTCTGCGCGGCGGCGGGCGCGATCGCACCGCTTCCCACGACCCCTGCTGCCGCACCGGCCCCGAGAGCCGCGAAACGTCCAAGAGCCCCGCGCCTGTCCACGCGCTCGGGATCCTGAAAGTGTGCTCGCCTCATGCCCTGTTCCTCCCAGTCGCTACCGATCTCCCACCCAATGCATCGGCACGATCGACCGCCCGGTTCAGGGCAAGCTCGCCACCGCGCCCATCTGCACGATCCACGCTGACGGAACTAATCGGACATTTCCATACATAGTTATGCGTAGGGCGCGGACACGGGGGGCCGTGGCAACCTCGCCCGGCTCGGCGGCGTCTGATGGATACCCACCGAGGGAGGAAGAGGATGATCACACCCAGACGTTGCTTCGCCGCCGTGATGGCGCTCGTCGTCGCGACCGTCTTCCTTGCCGCCTGTGGAGACGACGGACCTGAGACCGACGTCTCAGCGTCGCCGACCACCCCGGCCCCCGAGACCCCGGCGGCTCCGCCATCGGAGGACGCACCGCCCGCCGGAGGCGAGACAGTGGAGCTCGAGGTCTGGTTCGTCCAGGATGGCGACCTCTTCCTGGGCCGGCGCGAGGTTCCGGAGACGCCGGCGGTCGGTAGGGCCGCGCTCGAGACACTCCTTCAAGGACCGAGCGATCTGGAGTCCGAGGTCGAGGTGCAAACCGTCATCCCGGCCGGCACCGAGCTCCTCGACCTGACCGTGGCCGATGGGGTGGCAACCGTCGACCTCTCCGGCGAGTACGCGTCGGGCGGTGGGTCGGCGTCGATGTTCGCCCGGCTCGCGCAGGTGGTCTACACCCTCACCCAATTCGGCACGGTCGACGGCGTTCTTTTCGAGCTGGATGGGGAGCGGGTCGAGACCTTCTCGTCGGAGGGGATCGGGCTCGACGGACCGCAGATGCGACGTGACTACCGCGATCAGGTCCCGGCGATCGTCGTCGAGGAACCGCGCGTCGGCGAGGAGGTGACGTCGCCGCTCACGGTTTCGGGGAACGCGAACACGTTCGAGGCCACCGTTGAGATGCGGCTCGTGGGTCCTTCGGGCAAGGAGCTCGCGCACACCTTCACGACGGCGACCTGCGGTACCGGGTGCCGCGGCGACTACTCGGTGGAGGTCGAGTTCGACGTCTCGAGGCCCACCGACGCGGTCCTCGAGGTATACGAGTCGTCCGCCGAGGACGGGTCGCCGACCCATGTGGAGAGGATCCCGATCACGCTGATGCCGTGAATCACCGGCGGCGCCGCCCGCGCTTCGGCGCCCGCGCCGCCGGCACTTGCATGGATTCGGCCAACGAGCGGAGCAGCCTCTCGGCCACGCATGCGTCGTGCCAATGCTCGTGGTCCCAGGCGGCGTCGGCGTCCGGATAGCGGACGAAGACGTGCTCCTTGCCGATCCCGATGTACCCGCGACAGGCCGGGCACCGGTACAGCTTCTTGGCGACCGACAGCGAGAGCTCCATCCGCTCCCCCTCGTAGGTTCGGCCCACGACCGACCAGCGGCGTGACGGTAGGGGGGTCATGTGCGCGATGTGTCCATCTTTGTCCTCTTTCTTCCCCGATGAACTAGTCATCGGATGGTCCCGATGGGCTATCCAGGAAATGCCAGACCGGTGCCGATACGAAAAGGGTAAGGAGAACCACCACTGAGGAGGGGGATCCCATCATGAAAACGGCATTCGGCGTGAGCTGGAACGACTCGAAGAAAGGGAAACTGGCCGCCGCCTGCCTTGCGCTCCTCCTCCTGTTATCGGTGGTGCCTCCCGCCGAACGCGACGACGTCGCGCGAACCATGGATTCGATGGTGTCCGTCATCGTCCGCGAGACGACGGGGGCGGATGCGGTTGCCGAACGGACGGTCCGTCGCCTCGGAGGAGACGTCGACCGGCGGATCGACATCATCGATGGGTTCTCGGCGCTGATCCCCCGGAGCGCGCTCAGCACGATCAGATCCCTGCCCTCGGTCCACTCGGTGACGCCCAACCGCAAAGTTCACCTGTTGTCCATGGACGACGACACGTCAGGCGAGCTCGGCTCGATGACGGACGTGAATACACTTGTCGGTTCGGAGGCGTACTGGGAGAGGGGATACACCGGCCAAGGCGTCGACGTCGCGCTGATCGACTCCGGCGTCGTCCCGGTGGAGGGCCTCGACGCGCCGGGGAAGGTGATGCACGGGCCGGATCTATCGCTCGAGTCGCAGGACCCCAACATCCATCATCTCGATACCTTCGGACACGGGACCCACCTCGCCGGCATCATCGCGGGGGACGACGGCGACTCCGAGGGCTCGTTCAGTGGTGTCGCTCCCGACGCCGGGATCTTGAGCGTCAAGGTCGCTAATGCGCAGGGCGCGACCGATGTGTCGCAGGTCCTCGCCGCGATCGATTGGGTGGTCCAGCATCGCAACGATAACGGACTGAACGTTCGCGTCATCAACCTTTCGTTCGGGACGGACGGCACGCAGAGCTATCTGCTGGATCCGTTGACCTATGCGGCGGAGGTGGCATGGCACAAGGGGATCGTCGTGGTGGTGGCTGCCGGCAACTCGCAGTTCGGCGACAACTCGCTGAACAACCCTGCCTACGACCCTTACGTCATCGCGGTGGGCGCCAACGACCCCGGGACCAAGCTCAAGAGCAAAGGTGACGACGTCATCCCGTCCTGGTCGGCGCGAGGGGACGGCACGCGCAACCCGGACTTCGTGGCTCCGGGCCGGTCCGTGGTGTCGCTTCGCGACCCGGGATCCCACATCGACCTACTTCACCCCGAAGGTCGCCTCGGCGAGCGCTTCTTCAAGGGCAGCGGCACGTCGCAGTCGGCCGCGGTGGTTTCGGGTGCCGTTGCGTTGCTCCTTTCCGAGCGCCCCGAGGCCACGCCGGATCAGGTGAAATGGCTCCTAGCGAAAACGGCCACCAACCTTCCCAACACGGATGCCGTGGCCCAGGGTGCCGGTCAGATCGATCTCCGGAAGGTTGTTTCCACCAAGACCAGTGAGGTATCTCAGGATTTCCCCCGGGCGACCGGCGTCGGCTCCTTGGATGCAGCCCGTGGAGGCTCGCGACTCGTGGACTTCGAAGGCGTTCCGATCGAGGGAGAGGTCGACATCTTCGGCAACTCGTGGAGCGGTAACTCGTGGTCGGGGAACTCGTGGAGCGGGAACTCGTGGTCTGGGGGCTCCTGGAACGGCAACTCATGGTCCGGCAACAGCTGGTCGGGCAACTCATGGAGCGGCAACTCCTGGTCCGGCAACAGCTGGAGCGGCAACTCGTGGAGTGGAGTGGGTTGGTCGGGCAACTCATGGAGCGGCAACTCCTGGTCGGGGAACTCCTGGTCGGGGAACAGCTGGAGCGGGAACAGCTGGTCCTAGCCGGTCCCGAGGGGGTGGGGCTCGCCCTGCCCCCTCGCTCCCATCCACGGGTCAGGGGACGAAGTTCCCCTGCCGATACATCTACATAAGGAGATGGAGAGCGGAGATGAGCACAAGGCGAGGCGCAGATGACCCAAGCTGAGGTCGGCGCGCGGATCGAGACGGATATGGCGGGCAGCCGTCCCTCCTGGGCGACGGGCGGTGCCCTGCGGGTATGGCTCCTTACCGTGGTTCTCGCGGCGACCGCCGTTGCGCTCGTCGCCGGCCCCCTCCGCAGCCTCCCCTACACGGGGTCCCCGCTCGCCGTTCCCTGGTGGATCGTCGCCGTCCTGTTCGGGCTCGCCGAGATCTACGTCGCACACCTGCAGTTCCGGAGGGAAGCTCAATCCTTCTCTCTCAGCGAGATCCCGCTCGTGATAGGCCTGATCTTCCTGAGCCCGGCCGCGCTCGTGCTGGCCCAGTTGGTGGGGGCCGGGACGTCCTTGATACTTCACCGACGTCAATCACCCTTGAAGTTCGCCTTCAACCTGTCCCATTTCTGCATCGAGACGACTCTCGCGGCGGTGATCTTCCATTCGCTGGTCACGGAGAAGATCGGTCCGTCTGCGTGGGGGGCCGCGATCCTTGCTACGTCCGCCTCGACGGTGTTCGCGGTGGTGATGATCACCACGGCGATCTCGCTGTCGGAAGGGCGACCGGTGACGAAGAGCCTTCCGCAGGGTCTGGGGCTCGGCCTCATCGTCACGGCCACGAATACCAGCCTGGGCCTCCTCGCGGCGACGACTTTGTGGAACGATCCCGGTTCCGCGTGGCTCCTCGTTATCCCGACCGGGATCTTGATCCTCGCGTACCGTGCCTATTCGTACGAGAGGGAGAAGCATTCCAGTCTGGAGTTCCTCTACGAGTCGACGCGGATGGCGCAGGGCACCCTCGAGGTCGACGCATCGATCCGGTCGCTGCTTACGCAGGCGCGTGAGATGTTCCGCGCCGAGGTGGCGAGCATCACTCTCTTCGGAGAGGACGGCGATCCGGCAGATCGCACAACGATGGGACCTGGGGACAGGTTCCTCCAAGGCCAGAGCGTCAGCCTGGAAGCGGGGGAGGGCGTGTGGGACGACGTCGCCCGCCGGGGCAAAGCCGTGAATCTTCCGCGGCCGATCGCCGACCAACAGCTGCGCCTTCACTTCGCCCAGCGCGGCATATTCAAAGATGCGATGGTCGCGCCCCTGTTCGGGAAGGACCGGACGGTGGTCGGGACGTTCCTCATCGGCGATCGACTCGGCGATGTCAGCACCTTCGACGACGAGGACCTGAAACTCTTCGAGACGCTCGCCAACCATGCCAGCGTGTCGCTGGAGAACGCTCGGCTCGTCGAACGCCTGCAGGAATCTCTCGCTCACCTCACCGAGATGAACCGCCTGAAAGACGACTTCGTTGCCGCCGTTTCCCACGAGCTCAGAACCCCACTGACCTCGATACAGGGTTACGTGAAGACCCTGCTGCGACCGGGCATGGACGCGTTCGATCCGAAGGAGAAGCGTTCGTTCCTCGAAGCCGTTAGTCGCCAGAGCGAGAGGCTGCATCACCTGATCGAGGATCTCCTTATCGCTTCGCAGCTCGACGCGCAGAAGGTCGTGGCGTTCTCCGCGTCGCTCTCGGTCAAGGAACTCGCGAGCAGAGTCGTCGCGGAGCTCGACGACAGGTCGGCCGACCACGTGGTCGAGCTCGACTTCCCGGATGCTCTCCCGAGCGTTCGAAGCGACGAGGGAAAGATCCATCAGATCCTCACGAACTTCGTAGTCAACGCCTGCAAGTACACGGCCCCAGGAACCCGCATCATCGTGCGCGGAACCGCCGCGGACGATGGCATCACTCTCTCGGTCGTCGACGAAGGCGACGGGATACCCGCCGATCTCCAGGGACGGGTATTCGAGAGGTTCTTCCAGGTCGACCAGAGCTCCACGCGGGCGGTGGGAGGCACCGGCCTGGGTCTCTATATCTGCGCGGGGCTGGCGGAGGCGATCGGGGGGCGGGTGTGGCTGGATAGCTCGGACGCCAACGGCTCGACCTTCTGCCTGTGGATCCCGGTCAGGACTCCCGCCTCGTGGCAGCCCCAACGGGAGGTTCAGCGGGTTCAGTAGCAGAACCCCATCCGGGCGGGACCGCCATCGCGGCGGCGATATGTCCACTTTCCGCGGCATTTGCCAAAACCCGGCAGGAAAGTGGGAAACCGCCTAGAAGTTTGGGACGGAGCACCGAGGTGCCCACTTCGTCCCTGGGGGTTTTACTGATCAGAGCCGGCGCAGAACCAGAAGGCGCCGCGGCAGAGCCGCGCGCGGCCGGAGCGACGCGATCGTTCCAGGCGGCTCCGGCGCGCCCGGCGAACGGCACGGGCCCGTCGACGCGGGTGAGGGTGGACGGCAATCACTTGAGCCGTAAAGGGGCCCCTTTCCGCGTCAAGGGCACCACCTACGGCAGTTTCGCGGCGCGCCCGGACGGCTACCGGTTCCCGGACTCGGGGCAGATCAAGCGAGACCTTGCCGCGATGAAGGAGGCGGGGCTGAACGCCCTCCGCACCTACACACTTCCTCCGGCCGAGTTCC
>JBOGXG010000429.1:0-15292 GCA_050694195.1 Actinomycetota bacterium
GACCTAGTGCATGTTGCAGTCCTGTACCCAGACCACCCCCGGCTTCTCGGCCACGCGGCAGAAGGCTTCTCGAACTGGAGAAGGCCCCGACACGTGGCCGGAGGCTTTCGAGTGAGATTTCCTCTACAGCGGACAGCCGGGCTCGGTGGTCTCGTCGCAGATCCTGTCTACCTCGTGGATGAGGCGGCCCACGTAGTCGGTGATGGGTGACCAGGGGCAGTTGGGATCGGCGCAAGCGGATGCGACGGGCGCGGCGACGACCTGTAGTGACCCAGCGAGCATCAGGCTGGCGAAAAGTATGCCTAGGCGACGCTTCAAGGCGACTCCTTTGTCGGTGGACGAGACGGGTATCGCTTCTACGCCTCGAGCTTGAATCCCTGCTTCTGTCACATGAACTCGCCAGGCTTCCGATCCATCGGCGGGATCAAGGCAGGACCGCGTACTCCAGCATCAGTCCGTGCCACCGAGGTTGAGGGGAATTGTCCGTCGAATAGCCGAAGCGGGCGGTGAGGCCGTTGACCAAGCTCTGCGTCCAGTAGGGGCCGGCCGGGGCGATGATCGTACGTGCGTAACGGAGCCCAGTTCCTCCGGCCGACATATCCCCGGACAACAGAACACGCTCCGTCGTTCCGGCGAAGATGCTGGTCTTGCCGTTGTTGCCCCCGGTACCCGATGAGTTGTAGGCGAGGAGCGCCGATACTCCTTTGATACAGGTCCTCGTGACGTCCTCGAAGTCCAACTCGACGTACGAAGTCGACGACGCCGTGTCCTGCCAGATGTAGTCGATAGCGGAGTTCATGGGATCGTCGTCGAGGCGAAGGTTCGCATTCGTGCCGATCAAGGTGCCGGTTTCGTTCCCGAAGTTCGCACGGCCGTTGCCCGTCCCTTCTCCGTTGGGACGCAGCGCTAGGACCCTTCCATCCCCCAACGGATAGTCGCCGGAGATGGTGGAGACTGAGGCATCGTCGTAATTCGCGGTGTATGCATCGGCCGTTACGTCCGATCCGTATCTGAACTCGATGGCCGTCGTAGCGGCTTCCGAGTGCGTCGCCTGTGGCTGATCGACGCCGTCGATGCGCCAGTCTGCCCTCCAGAGAGAGGACGCCAGATCGACCTTGAGGTCGATCACGTACCACCGGCCGGCCTGGACGGTTCCCAGCGCCGGGGTAGCCGCATCGGTTCCGAAGGCGATCTCGAACCGGTTCTGGGCGGCGTTGTATTCGAGGTCGAGATCGTTGGCCGTGTTGGCTCCGTTCACCCGTACCAACGCCGAGACATTCGATGTCGGCAGTGACTCCAGGCGGACCGCGAAACGGACCACCGCCCGGGAAGGGGAGGGCAGCCACGTACCGGCGTAGTTCACACCAGAGCCGTTCTTGGCGATCTCCAGCGAGTAGACGCCACTGCGCGCGATGGTGGACTCAACCGTCGGGAAACCGTCCGAGGCCCCCAGCGAATCGGCGAGCCCGGTGGCGGGCCACGCCGCCGGACCGTATTCGAAACCGGTGAGATGAGCGAGCGTGGAGGTCGCACACGAGGGAGCCCCGGAAGCCGCCCGGTAGGCGACGAGCGCAGCAGCCCACCTATCGCCCGGACTGATCGTGGGGTTGTAGGTGTAAGTGCCCGTCGCGGTGACGACGCGGCTGGCGGCGTGGTTGTCGGCTCTCCTAGAAGCTCCTCCGCAGTCGATCGTCTGGTGCGGTGCGGTCGTCCATCCGGTGGGGTCCGTATAGGTGCGGTTGTTCACGCTGGCGACCGCGCCGTAGAGGAGGTCGTTACCGTTCGTGCTGGTCACCGTAGCGCTGGGATCGGAGCTGTCCCCGGACGCACCACCGACGGCGTCGACGCGGTTCGTGGCCGCGATCCCCGAGAATTCGTCGACCGTCAGCCCGACCGCGTCTCCGACCGACGGAAAAGTCACCGTGATCTGGTCGTTCTGCGCCAAAGGTTTGGTGATGTAAGCGCTGAACACGACGATCCGAACGCCCCCCTGGAAGACATCCGCGTCCTTCGTCCATAAGTTCTGGTTGCTGTCGGAGATCGTCACGCCCCCGTTAACGGTGGTGCGATGCGCAAGACGAGCGATCAGGGTGTTGCCGGCCGGCACCCCGCCGGCGGGAACACTCAAGGAGTTCCTCGAGTTACCGCAGCCTGCCTCTCCCAGGTTCTTGATCGGGGTGACGCCGGTCCCACCGAAATCCGCAGCGGCCGTGAAGGTATTGCCATCGTTGGACGTCGCGTCCGAGAAAGCAGCAAGCGTGGAATGCGACGCTGCTCCTACGAGTAGCCCGACCAGCCATATCGCGATGAGGGTACGGGTTCGCATCAGTTGTTCCTCGCTTCCCAGATGAACGCCTGAGTCGTCGTCTTGCCTTCAGCCGCACGGTCGTCCACGAGGGTCAAGGTGAACCTGTAGACGTGGGATCCACCTGTGGTCCACACCTCGGGTCCGGCCGCGATCGGATCGACGAGCCCGGAGGCGTAGTCGTCCGGTTTCCGTCGAGCGTTCCGCTATAGACGACCCCACTTCCTTGCGAGATGTAGTTGGTGCCGTCGGGTGAGAAGTTCGAGCACGAAGCGAACTGCGGTTCGGGCGAGCCGTAGGAGCCGCGGGTCACCGTGAGAGTGAGGTACGGCGCGAGCCCGGTGCCCGAAGTCGTCCCGTAGAGTCGCATCGTCGACGGCAGGCTTCCGGAGTAAGTGACCTTGATGCAGGCGCTCGCTGAAGCCCCAGGCTTGGCGTCGGCGAGTGAGAACATGAGATCTCCCGAGTCGTTGTCACCAACCGCGACCGTGCCTGCGACGAAGCGATTGGCCGGGTTGCCCGTGACGGCGCTGTAAGCAGCCTTCGTCGAGGTCCCCATGAACAAGCCGAGCGCGGCCGTAACGAAGCAGATCCCCGCAACTCCGGGAACGGTCGCCGCCCATCTCCGCTTGCCCATCATCCGTTAGGCCTCCCTAGTCCAACCAGATCCGCCGGATCCCCGCGTAGCCGAGGAGGGCGGCGCCGGCGAGAACGAGCAGGAGACGAGTTCCGGGGTTCGGCGGCCCACGACACGGCATAGCCGACCTTGGGTACGCGGAATAGCAACAGGCCGACCGTCCCGGTCCGGTGGATGGTCCAGCGCTCGGCGCCACCATTGGCATCGCCTTGCGTGACGAACGCGATCCGCGAGCCTTGCTCCGTGATCGATCGCGTACGGTGCGTCACGAGCTCGCCGGAGCGCGTGGGATCGGAGAACGTGATGACGTCGCCGACACGAATCTGGGTGGGACGCACCGCACGGGTGACGATGACGTCCCCGACCGCGACGGCGGGTTCCATGCTGCCGCTCCGCACGATCAGTGCCTTTCCTCCCACAAGGATGAAGGCGCCCATCCCGATAAGAGCGGTGGTGAGGAGGGCGAGCACGGAGCCGAACACGAGATCCACTGCAAATGGACCTCGTCCCCTGCTCGGTATCGTCAACGCTGAGACGGTGCTCGTTCCCGTCACCCCCTGCCCCTTACTGGAAATTCATCCCAATTCGCCTCGATCGGGTCACCAAGGGATATATCGGGCGAAAAAAACCACGCCTTGAGGAACCTTCACCACATGACGTGGAAGCCTGGGCGTGCTCGGAGGCTGCTGAGGACGCGCCTCGGGCCGGTCCGTGGCGGAGTCTTTAGCTCCGCAGGCCGACGTAGTGGAAGCCGAGGGGCTGGATACGGCCGAGGCCAATGAGGCGGCGCTCTTCGCCGAGGAGATCGTCCCGCTCCAGGTAATGGACGGACACGTAGGGAACCCACTCGAACAGCTTCATGTGAAAGATGCCGTCGAGCCCCTCCCGCATCTCGTCCGAGGTGTGCATGCCTTCGTGTTCGGCGATCCACGCGTCGGGGAAGCTTTCGGGGAGTAGCGATGGCGGCTCTGAGCCCGCCCGCTCGATGTGGGAGAGATACCAATCGGCGGTCTCGCGATCCATCCGTTCCCACGCGAACTCATTGAGAACCAGGACGCCGGCGCGCCGAAGGAGCGTGTGGATCTTGCGGAGCCCGGCGTCGAGATCCGGCACATGATGGAGTGATCTGCTCGCGACTACGGCATCGAAGGTGTCCTCCTCCGAGAATCCCTCGAGCGAGACCTTCCTGAAGATAGGACCCGGCGGAGCCTCCGGATCGATGGCCGTAACCACATGACCGAGACTCGAGAGGTAGCGGGCGAGGTCTCCTTTACCGCAGCCGACCTCGAGAACGCGGGCTGGAGGGGACGGCAATGCGGTGGCGACGAAATCCTCGACAAAAGCGTGCAACTGTTTACTCCATCAGCGCCTTCACGGCCCGACAGTCTAGAGCGACGGGCGCCGGCCCGGCCGGACCGCCGGTCGCATGAGATAACGCATCGGGGGACGCGTACAATGGTGACGTCGCCTGAGGAAAAGGGGCTTCGTGCCTGGCTGGGTGCGCTGGACGATCCTCACGTTGTTCGTCGCTGCCCTGGTGCTCGCCGCCGCCACCCTTATCTCCGATGACGATGATCCCGAGGTTCCCCGGGCGAAAACCTCCCCCTCGCCTACGCCGGTGCAGGTTCGCTTCGCCAAACTTCGGAAAACCCCATCGACCTATGACGGCTATCCCAATAGGAAACAGATAAAGCGCTGCTTCAATAGAGGACTCCGAGGGGTCGAGCAGCCCGGCGTCGATCGCATGCTCGATCTCCAGGACGGGGCCCCTCTATCGGGACACACCCGGGACATTGGGTTCATAGCGTCGGCAGTGGAGTCGGCGCGCGATCTCAGCTTCAAGAAGACGCCCGCATACGAGTTCATGAAGCGAGGGCCGCTCGGCAGGAGGATCGCCGAGGAGCGCGACAAACGGTACTCGGAGGCCGCCTTCCTCGATCACGAGGACATCTTGCTGTCGATCGGTGCGATCGATCTCTTCGACGATCTTCGGAGCGCAGCGGCGAACGACACCGGTCGAGATGTCCTCGGCTTCTACCTCAGACGGGCGAAGCGAGCGTTCGTACCGTACGGGGGCGAAGGGATCGAGCTCGAGTCGGCCCAGAAGAGGACGCTCGCACACGAGTTCCAGCACGCGCTGGCGGCGCAGAGGCTGCCCGATCCGATGGACGGTTACGCGGCCGCGACGAAGGAGGACGAGAGCGCGGCCGTGCAGGCACTTATCGAGGGCGATGCAACCCTGACGGAGCGCCTCGTCGGGATGGCGGCTCTGGGGGTGAGGGGAACCTATGCCCTTCGGGGGGAGCCTCGCAAGAGAGTCAACTACTTCTTGAAGCGGCGCGCGCTGTTCCCTTACGCCGACGGCATGGGATTCGTCTGTGCCGTGTACCTCGACGGCGGTTGGAAAGCCGTCAACAAGGCATACCGCCGGCCCCCGACGACCACCGCCGAGATCATCTGGCCCCGCCTCTACCTCGGAGGCTTCAGGCCCAAGGACCCGCGCGACATCAGCGATCCGGAGGACGGCTGGGAGCTCACCGCCCGCCGGTCGTTCCCCGCGAGCTGGCTGTTCTCCCTCTTCGAAGCGCCGGCGAACGATCCAAGTCGCGCCCTCGGGAAGCTCGGAAGGATCGGGACCATCGTCCGGCAATGGAACGGCGGGGAGGCGGCCCTGTACCGCAACTTGAGCGACGAGAACGCTCTCGGCATCGCGTTCGAGACGAGGAGGAAGAACTCGGTGATGTGTGAGGCGATGGCCCTCTGGCACAAACGGGCCTTCAGGACCGACAGGAGTCGCGGCGAGGGGGCCGAGCGCTACGTGCTGGAATCGGAGAACGTGTCGGCGGTCGTGTGGTGCGGGGGAACCGAGGTCCGCGTCGGGATCGCACCCGACCTGACGACGGCGCGAGCCCTGGTGCGATGACCCCAGAAGGACGCATCGAGCCAGGACACTAACTACCCTTTCCCATATGGCGAGCTGGAAAGAGATCGAGTCTTCGGAACCGGATCTCGCGCGGCGGGTGAAGGAGCGGTTCGATGCATACCGACACAAGGTGATCGCGACGATCCGGAAGGACGGCTCCCCTCGGATCAGCGGCGTCGAGGCCGAGTTCAAGGAGGGGGAAGTGTCCCTCGGAATGATGCCCGGCTCCCTCAAGGCTCGCGACCTCCAGCGGGACCCGAGACTAGCGCTTCACAGCGGGACTGAAGATCCCTCGGAACAAGCAGGAGAGGTGATAGACGCGAAGCTGTCGGGCCTGGCGAAGGAGATCAGCGGGCACCACCATCACGTATTCCACGTCGATGTCAAAGAGATCGTGCTCATTACGATAGGAGACCCGACCGATCACCTGCTGATCGAGACGTGGCGCGAGGGCGGGGGGCTCAGAAGCACCAAACGCTACTGACCGGGATCACGACGGCGCTCGCGCCGGCCGCGGTGAGGTAGCCATCACGTCGTCTCCTTGAACCGGGCCGCGTACTCGGCTGCGACCCGTTTCGGCACGACCATCCTCCACGCCTCGAGGACGATCTCGCGCATCTCGGCCTTGTCGAGGGCCTCGAGGCGGACGACTACCCAGTTGTAGCGCTGGTCCGCACGCTTCGGCATCAAGAACTTGTCCGGCTCGGAGGCGATCAGTGCCTCCCGCTCCTCTTTGGGGAAGGCGAACCCCATCATGGTCTCGTCGCGCGAGAACGCGAGGTAGACGAGACGTCCGACGCGGAACTTCACCCGGTCCCGTACCAGTGCTTCTTCGGAGCGGGGCAGGCCGGCCGCTAGTCGCCGAACGTCCTCGATCGTCACCATCCCGATGTAACGATACGACCGGTCTTCGTGAGCGACTCGCCCGCTCTACGTCGGCCGTTTCATGTACCACTCAGTGAAATCGCGGCAACGCCCGTCGTCGTCGAACCGCATCACGAAACAGTTGTCGTAGGTCTTCTCGATCGTTCCGTCGGCCCCTCTGTAGACGCTGTTGCCGACCGCCACCGCCACGTCTCCCTCCACCACGATCGGTTCGTAGGTGGCCTCGTACGTCCCCGTGGCGTCGGGCTCTTCCAGCCAGGATCGGACGATCGCGTCGCGTCCCCGGACGGGCTCGTCGTAAGGGTGGTATCGGTAGGTTGCGTCCTCGCTGAAGAGGTCTGCGATCTTGTCCCGGTCGTAGGTTTCCCATGCCTCGACGTAGATCTTCAGCCACCGTGCTACTCGAGCTCTATCCACGGCCCTCCAGCCTAATGGCTCCCTGGGATCAGGTCGTGGGAGGGGAGAACCTAAGGATGTCGAGTCCTCGGTTGTAGTCGACGACGTAGACGATCTCGTCGGTGATCCAATAGGCCGCGCTCGCTTGGCCCGCATAGGTCATGAAGTAACCGGCCTCGCTGATCTTGCCCTTGCCGGAAACGTCGAAGAAGCGGGTGCCGTGGTCGTAGAAAGCGGCCGCGACGTATCCACCGTTCCTGAAATCGGGATGCTCCTCGAACCAGTGCGAAGTACAGTTGCGTTGCGCAGGGGGGTTACCGTCGGCGTAGATGCCGTTCACGACTCGGTATTCATCGATCATCCTGAACGTGTGCGTCCGCTTCCAGTTCCGCGTGTCCCATGTCATGAAGGCGCCCGATGAATCGTTACAGCGTCCGTTGAAGGTGGTTTCGCCGGCGGCGAGCAAGAGCCTGTCGCGGGCGGATCGTGGCCAGCGCGTTCCATGGATGAAACGGCTGTCGTCGTTCCGCCCCAGCGCGATGACTTGTGGTCGCGTCGGATCCTTGCGGCTATCCAACAACATGAGGGGTTGAGTCGCCGTCATCACGAGGCCGGGACGAACCTCCTCGACATCGTGCCCCCCGGATGCCGGCTTGTCGTCGCTCCACTGCGCCTCGATGAGTTTGGGGTCGGCAGGATCGCGCAGATCGATGATGGTTCCCTCGGAACCGTACGCCCAGTTGCAATCGAGGACACACGAGTAGGTGTGTTGTGCGGGCCCGTTGATCTTGGAGATGATCCTCGGGTTCGTCTTGTCTTCCACATCGACTATGTAGACGGCGTTGGTTGCCGATCCTTCGGGCGGCGTCCCATCGTTGACGCCACTGACCGTGTTCGGAATCACCAGGATCTTCCCGTTGCCGTCGAGATCCTCTCGGGAGAACTGCCACTCCTGAGGCATGAGGAGGGAACCCGTCATTTCTGGATCTTCGGGATCCGATACGTCGAAGATCATGATCTTGTTCTGATCGTTCATGTAGAAGTACTTGCCGATGAGGCGGCCCCCGACTCCGTTCTGGGCCAGGGGCACGTGCTTCACGTGTTCGACGTTGTCGGAGGCGATCCCGTTGGGAGTGGGCCCGGCGGAGGCAGCGTTCAGCAAGAGGAGGCACCCTCCGACGATGCCGCTGGTGAAGAACCTGATCTTCCTAAACACGGGATGCCCTCTCGACCGAATCGTTCCTCAAGGGAGATTCGTCGGGGGCGGAGTCAATCCTCCTGCTCCCCGGCTAGGTGGTGGCCGTGTCGACCCGAGCACCGGGTCTCACCAGCCTGGAACCAGCCCGTTCGCCTCCGTCGTAACTGCTTTCATAACGAAACTCTGAGCGGGTCGTTACATACGGTCTGGTTTCGAGTTCCCTTATCCCGGCCCCTACAAGGAGGGCATGGCAGGTTGCTTGCCTTGCGATGTGTTATCTAAATGGCCGGGAGCATCCCAAGATCCGAACACCGGGGCGAAACGATTGCCGCGCGCCGGGAGGCGAATGCCCGCATGACCAGCGAACAACGTTTCAAAGCCATCGTCGAAGGTGTCGGGGCGATCGTCTGGGAAGTCGATCCCGACGACCTCCGCTTCACTTTCGTGAGTGGAGCCGCCGAGGAGATGCTCGGCTACGAGAGGGACGCATGGCTGCAACCCGGTTTCTGGGAATCCATCCTTCACGACGACGACCGGGAGCACGCGCTGGGTACGTGCCGTGCCGCCATCATCTCGGGGGAGGGGCACACTCTGGAGTACCGGGTCCGAGCGAAAGACGGCCGTGTGGTCTGGATACGAGACGTAGTGACGGTGGAGGAACCCGGGTCTGGGGGCATCCCCATCGTGCGGGGGATCATGGTGGACGTCTCGGATCGTAGGACCGAAGAGGCAGAGCTGCGCTCGAGCGAGAACCGTTACCGGATACTGACGGATCTCGGCAGCGATTACTCCTACTGCGTGAGTCTCAGCGAGAGTCGCACGCACCTCGAGTGGGCAACCGATGGCTTCACGAGGGTCACGGGGTACACACCTGAGGAGGTCGAAGCCCTCGGCGGGCCCGAAACCATCATCCATCCCGACGACGAGGTTCAGGTGCAGAAGGCGATCGAGGATCTGTTCGCCCACGGCCGCGGCAGCACGGACCTCCGCTTGATCCGCAAGGACGGGCGTGTCGTATGGCTGAGCGTCCACTACCGCGTCGTCCCCGAGGAGGGAACGACACTCATCTATGGAGCCGCCCGCGACATCACCGAGCGTAAGGAGCTCGAGGAGAGTCTCAGGGCCTCGGAGGAACGATTCCGCGAGGTCGCGGTCGTCGATTCCCTTACCGGCGTACGGAACCGCCGGGGCTTCGATACCGTCGCCGAACACGAACTCGCCGTAGCGACCCGCAACCACGAGATGCTGTTGCTCCTCTTTGTCGACGTCGACGGGCTCAAGGTGGTCAACGACACCTACGGCCACGGTGAGGGCGACTCACTCTTGCGGAACGCGGCCACATTGCTCTCGACCACCTTCCGTTCCTCGGACCTGCTGGCACGGATCGGAGGCGACGAGTTCTGCGTTCTATTCCGGGCTCCGGAAGAGTCCTCCGACGACCTGACCGGTCGTCTGCGCGATGCAGTTGCCGCGCACAACTCCCGGGCGTCCAAGCCTTACCTCCTCCGGCTCAGCCTCGGTACCGCGACCTTCGATCCCGACGACCCCTGCACTCTGGAGGAACTGAAGAACGCCGCCGATCATGCGATGTACCGGGAAAGACGGCGTCATAACAGACCAGATGGGTAAGGGTTCGTCATGCCGAAGTCGATAGGCCGGTATGACGTCGTCAGACTGATCGATGAACGCTCGGCGCAGCTCGTCGAGGTTTTGCCGGCCGACGACTTCAACTACG
Organism: Actinomycetota bacterium; assembly: GCA_050694195.1. Classification (GTDB taxonomy): domain Bacteria; phylum Actinomycetota; class CADDZG01; order CADDZG01; family WHSQ01; genus JBOGXG01. Next base: position 10,080 of record JBOGXG010000429.1, read on the forward strand.
AGCACATCGCCGGCGCGGTCAATCTTCCGCTGAAGGAACTAGACGCCGAGGCCGCGCGGAGTCTCGACGGGGATCGTCCCGTCATCTTCTACTGCAACGACTTCCTCTGAGACATGAGCCCGCGGGCCGCGTGGCGGCTCGAAGGACTCGGCTTCACCGAGGTGTACGACTACGCGGCGGGCAAGAACGACTGGGTCGCGGCCGGCCTCCCAACCGAAGGGGACATGGCGAACCTTCCTCGTCCCGGACGCCTCGCAGTCCGGGACATCCCCACGTGCGGGATCGAGGACGACGTGAGCGAGGTAGGGGAGCGTCCCGAGGTCCGCGAAGCCAAGGTGTGCATCGTCGTCAACGAGGCGGGCGTCGTCATGGGTCGACTTCGCGAAAGACAACTCCGTGACGGCGGCAAGGTAGGAGACGTGATGGAGGCGGGTCCCACGACCGTCCGCTTCGACGAACATCTACCATCCCTGGTGGAGCGGATGACGGCGCGGAAGGTTGGCTCCATCATCATCACGGATCCGGATGGCGTCTTCATGGGGATCATGTACCGCCGCGACGCCCAGGACCTGCTGGCGCGCCTGCACGCAGAGCACGAACACCACCACCATCATCACGACTGAGAGGGATCCGGTGGATCCCCCCTCGGGGCGTCATCACGACGCGTCCGGAACGCGCGCATCCGGCGGATCATGCGGAATCCGAAGCCGCCGAAGAGTCGCTCTCCCGCGGGGTTCTCGTCGTCGACGATGACGAAGACCTCATCGACCTCCGGCACCGAGAAGATCCACCGGAGCGACGATTCGACGAGTGCGTTCCCCACGCCCCGGCGTCTGAGATCCGGGGCGACCGCCAGGAACTCGATGCCGCCCTGTCCTATGGAAGGATCGACTTCGCTGTAGACGTACCCGATCACCGCTCCCGAGCGCTTGGCGACGAGGACGCGCCGCTCGTCGTTGAGACGGCCCACGACATCGGGACCGGCCCAGAAAGTTGCGGGGAACATCTCATCGTGGAGGCGCTCGAACGCCTTGACGTCGTCGTCCCTTAGCGGTTCGACGTCGTGTGTTCCGAGCGCGACGGGGCTCCAGTCGTCGTGGCGCAGCGAGAGGACCGACAGATCCCTGTAATGGGACATCCGGTGATGCTCGACGAAACGTTCGAGACCCTTGTTGCGGACGTCGAAAGCCAATTCGATCTCGCGTACCTCGGCCGGCAGGAGGGGCTCGGCTGCGTTCCATAGTGCCTCGGCGGTCTGTCTCTGTTCGGCGTGCTCGATGAAGGGTCCGTATGCCCACGCTCGTCCTAGCCGCATGTCCGCATCGAAACCAAGAACACCTCTTATCTTTCCGGACTCGCGCGCGATCACGAACGTCTTCTCCGGCGGCAGGCTGAAGCCGGCGAGCGAGCGTCGTAGGGCGGTGTCCTCCTCATCGCAATAGAAGACGTGATGTGTTGCTTCGCGGTTCAGGCGCGCCATGAAAGCGACGACCTCGGCGACTCCATCCTCCGAAGCGTCGAGGCGCGTCAGTTCCATCTGCGAGAAGGTAACCGAGGCGCCGGCTTCACGATCCCTGCAGGATCAGCGACGGGTGGCCTTGTATATGGGCGCGTTCTTCCCCTCGCTCGTGCTGAGGAGCGAGGAGCCGGACGGGCTGTACGCGATCGCTTCGCGCTGGTCGAAGGGGAAAGAGACGGCATGCGGAGGCCGAGCCCAGATGGAGTCGAAGGTCTTGCCTTTCGGCAGACGGAGTTCGATACCGCCCGTGTAGGTCGAGAAGATCACCCGCCTCCCGTTCGGCGAGATGTCCCCTCCAGTCGGACCCGGCGCAGGCCCGGGACCGGGCGCGAGCCCGACGAACTCGAGCGTGCCCGAAGTTAGCGGGGCGCGTGCCGCGTACACCTCGGGCCGGGCCCCCTTGCTGACGACGTACAGGTCCCCGGTGGAGGGATGGACGAGAAGTGTCTCGGCGTCGCGGGGCCCGTCGGGATACGTGAAGCTGAGCACCGTCGACGGCTGCGTGGCTCCGTCGGCTCCGGTGGGAGACGGCTCGGGCACCGCGTAGATCGAGATCGACGCCCTGACGGCCTCGTTGTCGCCGATGTCTCCGAGGTAGAGGTAGGTCGCTCCCGCGGTTGCGCCCGGCCCCTTCGCGATGTCCTCCCAATCGGCGGCCTCGGCCCCGGTCACCGTCCACGTTCCACAGGAGGCCCCTCGCGACCTGAGGCAGTAGAGCTCGACTCCTCCGCCGGAATCGTTATGCGTCCAGTAGCTCCCCCGACCCGCACTCGCCGCCACGAGACCGCTGCTCTCGGTGATCTGTGGATCTTGGATGTGCCCGGTGAGTTTGGTCTCTCGATATCCGCGGGCCGTGCTCTCGCCGGTGTCGACCGCTGCCGTCGGCCGGACGCGATCGACGCTTCCTCCGACGGCGCAGCCTCCGAGCAAGAGGAACAGGAACGTAAGGGTGACGTGGCCGGGGGTCTCACCGATCCAGCGTAATGGAATCCCATCCTGCCTCTAGGCTGTAGATCGGAATGATTCAGACTCGAAGCCGGAGCCAAGGACCGCGCCGCGCGGGGAACGATGCCCGAACTCCCTGAGATGCAGGCACTCGCCGAACGACTGGACGAGATCCTCACCGGGTCTCACCTGGAGCGCATCGTGCCGATCCAGTTCTCGGCCGCCAAGACCTTCGATCCCAGTCCCGATTCGCTCGTGGGACTGGAGGTCGCAGGGGTGGGCCGGCGCGCCAAATACCTCGTCTTCGATCTGGGCGGACCGCGCTTGCTGATCCATCTGTCGCAGGGGGGCCGGGTCGATGTCGAGTATCCGCCGAAGGCGACGCGTCCGAAGGCGGGGGTCGCCCGCTTCCGGTTCGTGGACCGTCCCGCGCTGCTCGTGAAGGAGTTCGGGACCCAGCGCAAGGCGGGGTGGTGGGTGCTTGCGGAAGGCGACGACGGGCCGTTGGAGGGCCTCGGCCCCGAGCCCTTCTCGGACGATTTCGAGGCCGCGTTGATGGGAGAGAAAGGGAAGCGCCGCCTCCACAGCTATCTCCGGGATCAACGGGCGGTCGCCGGCATCGGACGGGGCTACGCCGACGAGATCCTGCACGATGCACGGCTCTCTCCTTATGCCACGGTGGGGAGCCTCCTCGAGGAGGAGCGGTGGCGACTCCTCTCCTCGATCCGATCGGTCTTGGATAAAGGTCTCGACCTCGAACGCAAGAGGACGGGCGGCCTCCCGACCAAGCTGTCGGGACGCTGGACGATCCACGGCGCCGCGGGACATCCATGTCCGCGGTGCGGGGCCGACCTGAGGCGCGTCTCGTTCGAGAACTACGAGATCACCTATTGCCCCACATGCCAGACGGAAGGGCGCGTCCTCGCCGACCGGCGGATGTCTCGCCTGATCAAGTGACGACCTGATAGGAAAGGGCACCGGCGGGAGATGGTCGCCGGGTCCGATAGCGCGGCGAAAGTGCCGCGGGAAGGAGCGGTCATGGGGGAGAGCGTCTACAAGATCATCGAGTTGGTGGGAACGAGCAGCGATTCGTGGGAGAAAGCGGCTTCGGCAGCGGTGGCGCGTGCGAGCGGTTCGCTCCGTGACCTTCGTGTCGCCGAGGTGACCCAACTCGACATGCACATCGAAGAAGGAGGGGTCACGGCCTATCGCGCGAAGGTGAAGTTATCCTTCAAGTACGAGGACTGATCCTCCCAGATCTCGCCGCATATGGCGGCTTTTCGACGCGCGGAGATCTAAGAGCGTCAGATCGCGGCGATGTTTCGGAGTCGATTGCGTGGCCCGAACTTGGGGGCACGCCGCCCCGAGTAGGCGATTAGCCGTATCGCCCGCGCGCGCTGACCTCGGTAGGGCTCGAGTAGCTCGAGCATCCTCTCGTCGGAGGCGCGCGCTTCGCCGGCCAGGAACCACGCGACCGCGTGAGGAAGATGGAAGTCACCGACCAGCACCGCGTCGGCGTCGCCGGTGGCGAGTTGCATGACGTTCGCCGCCGACCAGAGCCCGATCCCCGGCATCGCAGTGAGGCGGGCGAGCGCGTCTCGAGGCGCCATCGTCGAGATCTGTTCGAGAGGGGTGGCCCGGCTGCACACGGACCTGATTGTCTCCGCGCGTCTGCGCTCGATGCCGAGTGGATGGAACTCCTCATACGGCAGCCTGGAGAGGACGCCGGGAGCCGGGGGGAGCCTCAGCCCGAACGGCCCGGGGGCCGGCTCGCCGTACCTCATCACCAATCGACGGTAGCTGTGATGGGCCTCGCCGCTCGTCACCTTCTGCTCAAGGATCGTCGGCACGAGTGCCTCGACCACCGCCAGCGAGCGCGTGAAGCGCATGCCGGACATCCGCCGCTGGAGGTACCGCAGACCGGGATGAGCCGGCCGGAAGTCCTCCGGGTGGTCGCCGGCCCCCACGAGTTCGGGCGCGTGTGCCAGGGCCCAATCGCCCCCCGCCCCCCACGCCCGGGCGGTGACGGTCGTGCGGTCCACGTTGATCAACTGGATGGTCGCGGGGCCTTCGGGGGTCGTCGTGGAGCGCGTCACGCCCCCCGGCCCGAAGGTGATGGTGGGGTCACCTCCGCCGTGGGAGAGCTCGCGACAGGTGAGCCTCACGTCCACTTCTCCAGCACAACGGAAGGTCCGCGTTCTCATCTCTCCGGACCATAAGGGACGCCTGTGACAGCGCGTAGTCTTTCGTCCGTGGATCCTCGCTATTCGATCGACTATCGCAACAACTTCTTCTTCCCTCTCTCCCGTGACGAGCTGTGGAAGGTCGCCGGGATCGTGCCTCTCTACGAGCGCTGGTGGCCCTGGATGCGCGACGTTCGTCTCTACGGAACGGGCATCGAGGACGGCAGCGCGCTGGAGTTCGCCATCGCCACGCCTCTTCCGTACAGGATGCAAGTGAGGGTCGACTTCGAGCGGGTCATCTCCGCGGAGGAGATCCACGCCCGGGTGGAGGGCGATCTCGACGGCACCGCCCACGTCCTGCTGCGAGAGGATCGGGACGGCACGGTCGTCTCGTTGTTCTGGAGGGTGGAGATGAGACAACGAGGCATGCGCGCGCTCGCTCGGCTCGCAGGGCCCCTCGTCAGACGGAGCCACGATTGGGCCGTGGGGATAGCCCTTCGAGGCTTCAGGAAGCATCTATCGCGCTTGGACGAAAGCTCCGGCTGACCCACTACGATGCCCACATG
>JBOGXG010000430.1:0-5163 GCA_050694195.1 Actinomycetota bacterium
CCCCTACTACGACCCGATCTATACCCTTCCGCCGGAGGGGCAGGGATACTGGTCTACGCACGCCGAGCCCGCCACCGCTTAAGCGAGGTCCCATGGAGAGGTTCGGAACGCATCGTTCGTTGGAGCCGCGCGGGGTCCTACCGCAGCAGGCGGCGCGCCTCGACGCCACATCGCCGCCGGCGGCCGACGAGATCGCGATCGACGTCGAGTTCCTCAACATCGACTCGGCGTCGTGGCGCCAGATAAAGAGGTCCTGTGACGGCGACGCCGGCCGGATGGCCGCCCGCATCACCGAGATCGTCGAGCGCGCCGGGAAGATGCACAACCCGGAAACGGGCTCCGGGGGGATGCTCGTTGGAACGGTGAGCGAGTTGGGCTCCCATCGCACCGAGCCGGCCGTGGGGACGCGCATCGCGACGCTGGTTTCGTTGACGCTCACACCGCTGCTACTAGACGAGATCGTGGAGCTCGATCCCGACTCGGAGAAGGTGCGGGTCAAGGGCCGGGCGATCATCTTCGGCTCGGGTATCTACGCGGAGGTCCCGTCCGACATGAAGGAGGAGACCGTCCTCGGCGTGCTCGACGTGTGCGGAGCACCGGCCTGGACGGCGCGTCTCGCCGACCCCGGTATGAAGGTCGTGGTGATCGGCGCCGGAGGTAAGTCGGGGATGCTCGCGTCGGCACAAGCCGTGCGCAACGTCGGGCCGGAGGGCCGCGTGCTCGGGCTCTGCTGGCCGGAGTCGACCGTGGATGCGGCCAAGGAGGCGGGCGCGGAGGCCGTGGCGGTCGACTGCACCGATCCGGGGGCGGTCCTCGACGCGGTGACGGAGGCGTTCGAGGGTGAGCTCGCCGACCTCGTGATCGTGTGCGCCAACGTTCCGGGCTGCGAGGGCGGCGCGATCCTCGCCTGCGACGATGAGGGCCGCATCATCTTCTTTTCCATGGCGACGTCGTTCACCAGCGCGGCCCTCACGGCCGAGGGGCTCGGCAAGGCCTGCGAGATGACGATCGGCAACGGCTTCGTTCCCGGTCACGCCAAGTTGGCCCTCGATCTGGTTCGCAGCGAGCCGCTCTTGCTCGAGAGGTTTGGCGGATGACGACGACCCTCTTCTTCAACGGAACCATCCGCACGGTCACGGAAGACACCGGCGTCGAGTGGGTGATGGTCGAGGACGACAAGATCGTCGGAGTGCATCCGAGCACCGACTACGTCGGAAACGACCCGCATTCCGTGGGGAACTGGAAACGCTCCGACCTGCCGGACGCGGACAGGAGGTTCGATCTGCAGGGCGCCACCCTTGTCCCCGCGTTCCGCGACGCCCACGTACATCTCCCGGCCACCGGCCTCTACGAGCTCGGTCTGGATTTCCGGGGCGAACGCAGTGCGTCCAGGATCCTCAGCGCGTTCGAAGGGCGCGCGGCAGATAGCGGCGTCCTCTTCGGCGGGAACTTCGAGGATCCACTCGACGAGCCTCTCCTCGGAGCCGACATCGACCGGGCGGTGGGGGACCGCAAGGCCCTCTTGATGCGCGCCGACATGCACTCGTGCATCGTGTCGAGTGCTCTCTTGGACGAGCTCGATCTGGCTGACGTCGAAGGTGTCGACCGTGACGCCGACGGCCGCACCACCGGATACCTGCGCGAACAGGGTGCCTCGGAGGCTTACAAGTGGTTCGAGACCGAACTGCCGCGGGCGCAGCAGGTCGAAGCGATCCGCGCCGCCGTCGGGAAGGCCTACTCCAGAGGCATCGCGGAGGTACACGAGATGTTCGTCGTCGAGTGGCGCAGCTGGAACTCGGCCGAGATCCTGCAGGAAGCCACCGACGGCGTTGCCCTCGACGTCGCGGTGTTCTTCGGGACGACCGAGGTGGCGCGGGTGAAGGAGATGGGTCTGCCGCGCATCGGCGGCGACTGGTTCCTAGACGGCTCGTTCGGGTCCCACACGGCGTGGCTGTCGGAGCCGTACCTGTCGACACCGCCGGCCGGCTCGACGGCGACGGGGATCGCCTACCGCGACGACGACGAGGTCTACGAGTTCTTCCGTGAGGCACACGCGGCGGACCTCCAGGTCGGTGTGCACGCGATCGGGGACGCGGCGATCGAGCAATGCATCGCAGCCTGGGAGAGGGTCGCTCGCGAGGTCGGAGATGTGTCCGTCATCGATAAGGGACACCGCATCGAGCACTTCGAGTGCGCGACAGATGATCACATCGCCCGGGCCGCGCGTCTGCGGCTCCACGGCAGCGTCCAACCGGCCTTCGACCACTACTGGGGCGGGGAGAACGGCCTCTACTCGGAACGGATGGGATGGGATCGGGCCTCTGGGATGAACCGCTTCGCATCGATGCTGCGGGGCGGGATGACGTTGGCGGCGGGCTCGGACTCGACGGTCACGCCTCTCGATCCCTTCCTGCAGATGCACTCCCTCCGCAAGCACCACGTTCCGTCGGAGCGGTTGGATCCCGCCACCGCGCTCGCGCTGCACACGATGGGGCCGGCGATGGTGAGCGCACATCGATCGAAGGGGCCCATCCAGATGGGGGCGCAGGCCGACCTCGCGGTTCTGGATCGCGACCCCATAACGACGGACGACGACGAACTGCTGAAGACCGAGGTGCTCGGCACGTGGATCGCCGGCCGGAGAGTGTGGCCGCCGGACGTGGCGGAGGTCGGATGAACACCGACCGACCATTCGAGCGTCCACTCGGCCGCCTCCGGATCGACGAGGAGGCCGTGGACGAGTGCCGGGAGCTGGCACGTGAGATCTCGCGTCCTCTCGAGGAACTAGCACGCACGCATACGACGGTGTCGATCGAGCGCGCCTGTCTCCGGCTCGTCGGTGTCGACGGGGTCGAGGGCGAGGGGGCCGAGGAGGCCCCGATCCCTAACAGGGTCGTCGATGCCGTGCGCTCGGCCGTTGGGCTCGAGCGCGGCGTTCTCATCCCCTTCTTCCATGCGGTGGAGTCCGGCTGCGGGAACGTACAGAGCGAAGCCGAGTCGATAGCTCGCGGAGACAGGATCCCATCGTGGCCGGCGGGGATCGATCTCGAGAACGCGATGGAACGAGCGCGCCGCGAGGCCGTGCTCGCCGTCGACCGCGTGGCCGCGGCGAACGGCGAACGTCAGGACAGGATCGGAGCGGTGGGCGACGCAGCAAAGCCCTGGTTCTACCTGATCGTCGCGACCGGCAACATCCACGAGGACATCCCTCAGGCTCAGTCCGCCGCTCGCAACGGCGCCGACGTTATCGCGGTGATCCGTTCGACCGGCCAGTCCCTCCTCGATTACGTCCCTTACGGAGCGACGACCGACGGCTTCGCCGGCACCTACGCGACGCAGGAGAACTTCCGCTTGATGCGCGACGCTCTCGATGAGGTCGGCGCCGAGGTCGGCCGCTACATCCGCTTGACCAACTACGCGAGCGGCTTGTGCATGCCGGAGATCGCCGCCATGGCCGCGCTGGAGCGGCTGGACATGATGCTGAACGACTGCATGTACGGGATCATCTTCCGCGACATAAACATGCAGCGGACCTTCATCGACCAGCATTTCAGCCGCATGATCCACTCGCTGGCCGGCATCGTGATCAACACCGGCGAGGACAACTACCTGACGACCGCGGACGCGGTCGAGGCGGCGCACACGGTCCTCGCGTCGCAGTTCCTCAACGAGCGTGCCGCGCTCGCCGCCGGGCTGCCGTCGGAGCAGATGGGTCTCGGACATGCCTTCGAGATCGATCCGATGGTTCCGGACCAGATCGCACTCGAGATCGCGCACGCGCAACTGATCCGTGAGGTGTTCCCCGACTCGCCCCTCAAGTACATGCCGCCGACGAAGCACATGACCGGCGACATCTTCCAAGGGTTCCTGCTCGATGGGATGTTCAATCTCGTCGGCGCGCTGACGGGGCAGGACATAATCCTCCTCGGGATGCTGTCCGAAGGGGTGCACACGCCCTTCCTCTCCGACCGTGATCTCGCGCTCAACAATGCCAACTACATCTTCGGGGGAGCTTCAACCCTGGCAGGCGAGCTGATGTTCGCTCCCGGTGGTGACGTCGAGCGACGCGCCAACCAGGTGCTCGAGGAGTGTCGTCAGATGCTCCGCAAGGTCGCAGACATCGGGATGTTCGCGGCGATCGAGGCCGGCATGTTCGCCGACACCGTGCGGCCACGCGCCGGGGGCAAGGGGCTGGACGGTGTGGTCGCGCGCGACGACGGCTACTTCGATCCGATCACCGACGAGCTATCGGCACGATTGGGGGTGGGGTAAGTGGGTCCTTTCCTTGAAAGTCACGCATATCGGTCCGATGCTGGTCCAAAAACCGTTACCCCCTACGGGGATTGGACCGGCGATGGGAAGATCCAGCTCTCCTTCACGCTGCCGATGCCGGAGGGGGAGCGAGCGCGTCAGGCCGCTCTCGCTCTCGTGGAGAAGATGGGCTTCGAGCGGGCTCTCGTCGCGCACATGACCGCGATGGGCCCCGACTTCACCTTCTTCGTCGTGTACGGGGTCACCACTCATTCAGTCGATCCCGGCGAGCTGACGGTGATCGAGAGGGAGTTCCCGCTCCTGGCGCCGAAGGAGGTCGATCTCGCGATCCGTGAGGGTCTGAAGCGCCAGCTCGTCGTCGTGGGAGCCTGCACCGGGACCGACGCGCACACTGTGGGCCTCGACGCGATCCTGTCGATGAAGGGCTTCGCCGGCGATAAGGGCCTCGAGTACTACCACGAGATCCAGGTGCACAACATGGGAGCTCAGGTGGCGCCCGACGAGATCGTTGCCGCGGTCGCAGGCGAGGGGGCCGACGCGGTGCTCATTAGCCAGGTCGTCACGCAGCGCGACGCGCATATCCATCACCTGACCGAGGTGCGCGCCGCGCTCGAGGGAGCCGGGGTGCGCGACCGGCTGATCTTGATCGGAGGGGGGCCGCGCTTCAGTCCGGAGCAGGCCGACGAGCTGGGCTACGACCGCATCTTCAGCCGCGGCACCAAGCCTTCGGAGGTCGCGAGCTACCTGGCCTGGGCGATCGCCCGCAAGCGAGCTGCCTGAATCAGCCGGTGCAGGAGGCGGTCACCACGACGTCCCGACCGATCCTGCGTGTCTCAACGGGGAGCGTCCCCGATATCCGTCCCTCACCGACCGGGCTAACGAACGATGCCG
>JBOGXG010000431.1:0-4569 GCA_050694195.1 Actinomycetota bacterium
GCGCCCGGCCCAGTGGCCCACAACCAGTCGGGATCCCGCGGGTCAACGATAAGCGAGTTCAGCTCAATGTCACCACCCGTGTAGTACGAGCCGAGATTGGTCCATCTGGAGGTGGTTCGGTTCACCTCTGACCACGTTCGTCCGCCGTCGTCGCTTCTGTGGAGGACGGTTCCCACCGTCGATACGAAGTAGAGGACGTTGGGGTCACTCGACGCAACGGACAGAGTCGAATCTATCGACTCTCCGGTTACGGGTAAGGCGCGTTCGGACCATTGCGAATTGCTCTTTCGCTGGAAAAGGGCCCCCTGACCGGGAGTCGTGCCTTCGATCAGGAGATATGGATGGTCATGAGCTTTCGGGTGATCAGGGATAACGATCTGTCTGATCCGCGCGCTCACGCTCTTTTCGGTGAGGTCACGAGAGTAAATGACTCGCCACGTGCAGCCGCCATCGCTTGACTCCATAACGTCTGTCCCATTCGCCACGAAAAAGGTCGACGGATCGTACGGATCGGCCGCGAACGATGCCAAGTAAGAGGGATTAACACCGGTTCGGGTTGGAAAATAGGGCGTCGGGATCGCTTCCCATCTCCCAGCTCCAACTGTGGCGGTCTCGTAGAGACACGAGCCGCGCCTCACGTATCGGTCAGAGAACGAGGCCCCTCGACCGCGGGGGACGTAGCGCTCGAGTGAGTCGCCTCCGCACTCCCAGTCGTTGTACTGATTTCCTGCTCCGGGAGCGGAGCCGTCGTTGCTGCATGCGTAGTACATACGCGTCCCCTGTAGCTTGGAAGAGCTTAGGTCGAAGATGACGCGCGGGTGGTAGTAGGGGGAACGGAATGTAGGATTCACTTCGGCCCACCCTCGTTCCTTATCGAAATGCCACACGCCCGCAGGCACGAGAGCCGCACCCTGTGTCGACATCAGCATCTCGCCAGGCCGTCCTCCCGAGGTCACCGAAGCCCCGAATCGGGGCGCGAGCATCTTCGTCCATCGCTCCCCTTCGCTGCTTCCTTTCCACAGGAAGCCCCTCTTCTGCATGTTCGTGTCCTGCTCGGGCACGATGAAGGGGGTGGTAGCTCGCCCTTTCTCCAAGATGACGAATTCGTTGATCGTGAGAAGCGAAGGAGGAAGCTTTACCTCTCTCCAGGACTGGCCGCGGTCGCCGGACCGATGAAGGCTCGATAACGACCATACCCAGACGTTGGAAGGAGCTCGAGGGTCCACGACGATCCGAGGTTTTCGTCCGTCCTCGATCGCGAGCGTGGACGCTACCTCCCAAGATCTTGCTCCATCGTTGCTTCGGTAGAAAGCGTAGGAGCGGCTCTCGACCGGCTCCTCCCCCATGTTGAAGTCGGTGCCGGTTAACAGATACACGAATTTGGGTTGATGTGGTGATACGGCCAGGTCGAAGGAATCGAGGGTCCGGACCGTGTAGGCAAAGGGTATGCCGTTGTTCCCCCACTCCCAGGTGTCTCCGCCATCGTGGCTGAAAGCGACCTGAAGGTTGATCCCGTCTTCACAGGCCCAAATCGAAGTGGGGAGGTTCTCGTCATTCGTGCGGCAGCCATCGAGGATCGCCAGGTAGACGTGGAGCGCTCCCCCCTTGGCGGGCGCGACCAGCATGCGTTCTATCGAGATTTCCCGGGACGATTCTCGCGGCAGTAAACTCGCCAGCGAAAGTTGGTTCCATGTGCACCCACCATCTTCCGTTCTGTGCAGTGTCCTCCCGTCGGTGACGTAGAGACGCCGGCCATCGCGCGGGTCGACGGCGAACCTCTCGATGTTCTCAGCTTCTACCGTGGCCGTATACGGCGTCTTCAAGGACGACCACCCGTGCCCGCGCCGGATCGATTGGCTTTCTTCACAGCCATCGGAGCGGGCGGGCGTAGCCGGCAAGAGCGAAACCAGGAGCGAAAGAAGTATCAGGAGCCGAGGAGCGCGGACAACCGCGATGAAACAACGTGAACGATGCCGCCTTCCGACCCTTGGATCATCGGTCACGCGCCACATGGTGGTTACCAGCTCCCCCTGTAACGGTAGATGATCCGGCTGCGGTCGTCGCTTCCGGCTCGTCGGTAGGCAAGATGGATCGACGGCCGACGAACGAACTGTGAGACATCCAGCTCCAGTGCCGCCGAAGCGCCCTCGAAGGGGATGGGAGGGGCCATATCCGACCAAGTACCGGTTTGCCGGTTCCACCGGAATGGCGTCAGCCTGTCCTCAAGGAACTCGATATAGAAGAGTTGCTTGTCGGATCTTCCGAACCGGAACTCCTGGCTCGATCCGTCTCCGGCACCTTCCGGATAGGGAATCCGGTCCCATGTCTTCCAGCCGTCTCGGCTGAGCCACAGTTGTTTTTCGCTTCGCACGGCGGCCCCAACCGTGACGGTCCCATTCTTCGTGACCGCATGGATCCCGGTAACGGTCTCGGCCGGGGTTAGCCGGTCCCAACTCACCCCGCCATCGGTCGTTCCCAGGATGTGCCTGCGATCGTAGCCCCACACGGTGTCTCCATCGCCGGGGTCGGGAACGAAGCCCCGCAGCATGGCACTACCGTTCAGGAGATCCAAAGGGCCGTAAGGCGTTTGCGTTACTACCGCCGGATCGGAGTCCGGAGCACTTCGCTGCTCCCATGACTCGCCTCCGTCGTCACTCACGTTGAAAGCTCCGGAGCCGTGCCAATTCGCCGACCAGTAGTAGTAGAGAACGCCGGGACTCACGAGGGTAGGTTCGAGGATGACATCGCCCGTCCTGACGGGTGGCAAGCCGGTTCCGGCAGGACTGCTCCAAGAGTCACCACCATCGTTGCTGACCACCACGGGATGTTGAGAAGGACCAGAAAAGGTGAGGTAGACCCGATCCCCACCATCGGGGCCGTGATTGGTGACATGGATCGATGTGACCTGGGGGGGCTCATCCACATCTTCCTGAGGCGAGTCCGTGTAGGTATCGAACACCTCCGCCCAAGTGCATCCTCCGTCGGTGGTCCGCAGTACGGTCGCTCCGTTCGAAACGAAAATACGTTTGTCATTCCAGTGATCGACCTCGATGACCCCTATCCGCTGCCATTCGCGCGGTACGAACCCGGGTTCGTCGACGTTTGGATGAGTTGGGAACTCAGGAACTTGGATGGCCTCCCACCCCGCCCCCAAACTACTTATGACGTCCGGGCACGCCTTCTTCTTGGCACCGGGACGAGCCGCTGAGACCGGTGAAGCTAGCAGCAACAGGGCGGTAGCCGCCGCGAACCATCCAGCATTTTTCAGCAAGCGAGAGCCGACCATCTCCACCCCTTTCTCCTGATTCAGGCGGTTGGACGCACTCGGGCGGTTCCCTCCGACAGAGGCTGGCGATTCCGTCATCGGTTGAACCCACGAGAAGCAAGGAACGTAGCCAGTTCCTGTTTCGAGGCGATGCCGAACCGTTCTCGCAGGCGAGCGATCCCTCTCTCGACGCTTCGCTGGCTGATTCTGAGCTGATGGCTGATCTCGCGGATCGTCATGCCGCGGGCAGCGAGTCGGGCGATGTCGAGCTCTTGGCCGTCAAGTTCGGGTCGGCCCACGTGGCCCGACATGAACTCCTCGGCCTCCTCAGACAGCAGCGGAACGACGGTGACGTTTCGAGCACGCTGACGCCACGCCTCCGGCATGCGGTCTTTGTCGCCTTCCACGAAGATGAATCCCCATCCAGCCACTTCGTTCATCGCCCCTGCAACGGAGGGGTCCATTGGACGGTTGCCGGAACCTTTTCCGGACAAGTTGAAACTGGACATCGATGACTGCTGGTAGTCGATTCCATCTGCATCAAACATAGGGGCGGCATACCGACATCGGCCCGCCAACTGCCAGCCACCAGAACGCCAGGTGCATTGTGGCTGCACCCGTTACGGCGCTACGTCGTGCTGCGGTGGTAGGCAGCTTCTTTGTGGTTGCCGATCTGATCGAACCACTCCGCTGCCCGGGCATGCAGACGCGCCTTCTCCGGGCTTTCGAGTCGCGAGTAGACGAAGTCACGTACGGTGCGGTGGAAGATGGCGCTGCTGCCGTCGCGATTCCGCGTCGCGGCGTAGCAGCGAACCAACCTGAGGCAAGAATCGAGCACGGCGCCATGCGTCCGATCGACTACATAGGCGAGTGCCTCGTCGTTGAAACGACTCCGGAAGACGCTGGCACCCTTGAGGATCTCGAGGTCGTCGGGGTCGATGAGACCGGTGATCTGGCCCAGGAGGAATTCGCGCACCGACGCCTCGTCCTGGAACGACTCCAGTCCCTGCACTACCTGGTCCGGCGTGGCTCCCTTCATCCACGACATGGCGAGCTTGAGCATGTGGGGATTACCTCCGGTCCAGCGATGCAGCGCTTGCACCATTTCGGGCTCGCAGGCAACACCCCCATTGAGCATCAACTCTTCGCTCTGGGCGCGCGACAACGGGCCGACCTCAACGGCGGTGCCAAACATGAGACCGAGATAGCGGTGCTGGCTCAGTGCGACGACTCGGATCTCCGAGAGTCGCTCGACAAGCTCTTCCAGAAAACCACGGACGCCGGGGTCGTCCTCCATGATGTGG
>JBOGXG010000432.1:0-7900 GCA_050694195.1 Actinomycetota bacterium
GGTGAGATCTGCAAGCGCCGCGAGGAGAGCCGAAGCGTCCTTGTCCGGATAACGGTTAAGGCGCGCGGAACCCAGCTCGCGCGTTACCTCGTCCATGATCGCGTCGGGCACATCGTAGGGAGACTCGTTCGTGTTCAACTGGTAACGAGCCTCCTGCTGCGGCGATACGTAGGGCTCCAGCCCGGCGAGATCCTCCCGTACCGACAGCGCGCTACGCCGTGTGCCCGTCACGGCATCACCTCCGGGAGGTCGAGGCGCGTCCGCACCGCGCGTCCGTGGGCCGAGAGACCCTCGGCTTCGGCCAACGCGTAGACGTGCGGCGCGAGCCTCTCGAGCGCGCTCCTCTCGAGGCCGGATACGTAGATCGACTTCATGAAATCCCCGGCCGTTAGACCTGATGCCCAGCGCGCGCTACCGCCGCTCGGAAGGACGTGGTTCGTCCCCGCGACGTAGTCCCCCACCGGGACCGGTGACCACGGTCCGATGAAGACGGCGCCGGCGTTCCTCACGTCGTCGAGAACGTCCTCCGCACCGTCGAATGCCAACTCGAGATGCTCTGGAGCGAAGGCGTTCGCCGTGGCCAGTGCGTGAGCCCTGTCGCGCACGAGCACCGCGGACCCGCCCTCGATCAAGGCGTTCTCCACGTCCTCGCCGCGCGCGTGCATCGTTAGTTGCCGCTCGATCATGACCATGACCGTCTCGGCCAGATCCGGCTCCCACGTGATCAATGCGTGCGCGCCGTGGGGGCCGTGCTCGGCCTGGGCGATGAGGTCGGCGGCGATCACATCCGGGGGCACGCTCGAGTCGGCGATGACGGCGATCTCGGTGGGACCGGCTTCCGTGTCGATACCCACGAGGTTCTGCACGAGTCGCTTCGCGAGCGTGACGTAGATATTGCCCGGCCCCACGATCTTGTCGACCGGGCGGACCGTCTGCGTTCCCGCAGCGAGTGCGGCGATGGCCTGAGCCCCGCCCATCCGGTAGACCTCGGTCACCCCGGCGACGGCACAGGCAGCGAGGACGGGCTCGGCTATCTCTCCGCGAGCATCGGGAGGAGACGCCACGGCTATGCCCTCGACCCCCGCGACACGAGCCGGCACCGCCCCCATGATGACCGTCGAGGGGTAGGAGGCCCGGCCGCCCGGGACGTACACCCCCGCGCGCCGCACGGGCCTGATCAGCTCTCCGACGAGTTCGTCGGGGCGACGATCGAGCCAGGAAGATCGCAACTGGCGCTCGTGCGTGGAGGTCAATCGCTCCTTCATGACCTCGAGCGCGTCGATCAGTTCCGGCCTTACGAGCTTGCGGGCTTTCGCGATGGTGCTCTCGTCCACCCGCAATGACGCCTCGTCGAGATGCGCACGATCGAAGCGCCGGGTGAACTCGAGGAGCGCAGCGTCGCCTCGCAGGCGCACCTCCTGGACGATCGCGTGGACGTCCTCGAGCGGCTCGCGGCCCCGCACCGCCTCGGGCCGGGGTATCGGTACGGGGGCCGAGCTATCGCGCCCGTCGATCAGAGCCAGCATCGTTGCAGCCTAATGGCCGGGTTCTTGATCGGACGCCCGACACCTGATAACTACCGCGTCCGGCGCTAAGCCCCTGGGCCCGAGGATCGGGGGTCATCACTTGCAGAGACGGCCCCCGTCACGGATCGGGCGGCTTGAACTTGCCGGCCTTGCGGTCCCGTTTCGTCTTGGACTGATGGCAGGGCCAGCATCGTGGATCCAGATTGCCGGTGGAGGTCGGACCGCGGGCTGCGCGCGGTTCGACATGGTCGAACTCGGTTCGGAAACGATTGCCGCAGTCGACGCAGGTGACGCCGTCGAACTCCGGCGGGTCGCCCAACTCGAGGGCCACCGCGACCTCGATGGGACGATGCTTAGTCCAGCGCGCGAAGTGACGAAGATCCCTGCCGTCGTAGAAGACGCCGTTGAGGAACGCGTCTTGGGCGATCTCCCTGGCGTCCTTCGGCGAGACCGGTCCGACGCCGGGTATCTTGCACACTTCGCCGTCCTTGACGTCGTTCCATCCCCTCTTCACGACTTCGTGGCTCACCAGGACCACGAGCTCGGGGCGGGACGAGTGCGGCTTCACCGAGGATCCCGAGAAGATCATGGCGTAGGCATCGGCCAGGTGCCGCTCGAAGGGCTCCTGCTTCCCGTGCTTCTTGGCGGCCTTGAACAGCCGGGCCGCTTCGGTTTCCGCTCGATTCACGATGGGTGTGCCGACGTGGGGCTTCAACTTGAGATGGATGTTCATCATGCCGAGCTCGTCCGAGTAGCTGCGGGCAGACCGTGCTTCCCTCTGTCTCTCCGCGAGTCCGCGATGCTGCTCGGCTTCTAGGATCACCGTTCGCGCCTTCTCCCGAAGGATCTGAAAGGACCGCTTCTCCGCGGTCTTAAGTAGTTCACCTGCGGAGCCGGGCCGGGCGACCTCAGCTCTGGCGATCTCCGTGGCCTGGTCGAGTGATATCGCACCTCCCGCGAACGCATCCTGGATGACATCCGCGTCCTTCAATGCCTTCGCCGTCTCGACAGTTGCCCTGACCTTGCCGACCGACGTCCCGGTCACCTTCGCCAACTCTTGCGCGTCGTCGAGCTTCCGCGCCAGCGCAGTCCGGCCGTAAGCGGCCAGTTTCTCAAGTCGCGCGTACTCGGCCATCAGCTCCCGCGCATCTTCTGTAGCCATGAGGTCGGGTTCGAGATCGGCATTGCCCTTCTCCGCCCAAACGATCGCCTCAGCGATGTGCCCGCGCTCCATGCCCCCAATCATGACGAGGGGGTGCGACACTTTTGCGTCCAGATAGCCCTCTTTGTTACAGATCTTTCGGATCCTGCGGCCGGTACGAGATGGAACGTCAGGCTACGTAGTCGCAGCCTCGGCAGGTGAGGGAGCCCATCACCATCGAGAGGCGGGTGCTTCCGCAGCGCGGGCAGCGGTCGAGCGCGTCGGTCCAGTCCGGATCGGCACGCTGACAATCGGGGCAAAGAAGTATCTGTTCGCCGTCCACTACACCTCGGGCCCACGGGGACGCGCCCTTGACCGGATCCGTCTGAACGCGCGCGCAGCGGTAACAGGGCATCCCAGCATCATCTCCCGCCGGTCGTCCGCGCGCCAGAAGCGTCCGGCGCGGCATCTCTTTCGTCGCCCGTTAGGAGCGAGTGCACCATGCCGATCACCGCGAGGAGCGCAAGGACCGCGGCCACCGCGGCGAGAACGAGCAGACCGGGACCCGAGACCCTCGAGACCCCACCGACGAGCAACACGGCGAGGCCGGCAACGCCACCGGCGGCGGCCACTGCCAGCACGAAGACCAGACGGGCCCGCCACACCGCGCTCTCCGTAACACGACCGTCCCCGCCGGCCCCGGCGAGTTCCAAGAGCTCGCCGACGAGGAGTAGCCCGACCCCCAGGAGAGGCGCGCCCGCGTCGAAACCGACGTCGGCCCGCAGGAGTCCGTAGCCATAGCCGACGGCCACCAGTCCCATCGCCGCGCCGATCGCGCCGGGCCGCAGGGTCACCGTTGCGATGGTCAGCGCGACCGTCGCGGCCCCTCCGAAGAACGCCACGGATCCAGGGTGGTTCGCGAGGGCAGCCGAGTACACGATGCAGACGGTTCCGGTCGCGGCTCCCGCGACGCGCGCGACGAGCATCACGGACCGCCCGCTCTCGCCCAGGGGAAACTCGATATCTCCCGGAACACGGCATCCAGCGCGCCCGTCTCCCACCACCGCAAGACGGGGATGCCCATCGAGCCGAACTCCGAGCGCAGCGCGGCACGCTGCAGCTTCCAAACCCGATGCGCGAGCCGCTCCTCGGGCGTATCTCCCGCCTCAACACGTTCCTCCGGCATGGTGTCGACTACCACCACCGGGAACCCACGAGCGAAAAGATCCCTGATCGCATCCGTTGCGCGCCTGTCGACAAGAGGGGTGAACGCCACGATCAGCGCGGACGGCGGAAGCGTCCCGTGTGGCAAGAGATCGACGTCTTTCCACGCGAAGCTGAAGTGTGCCTGTGACTCGAGGAGCGCATCGACGATCCGGTAGACCTGTGTATGTGCCATCGAAACGGTGATCCACCGAAGCACTCCACCGAACGCCACCAGCCCGACACGATCCTTCCGCTCCAGATAGTGGCGCACGACGCCGCTGGCGCCGCGGACGGCGACCTCCAGGCTCCCGAGTTGCTCGCTGCCGTAGTCACCGAATGTGTCGAGGAAGACGACGACGTCGGCGTTCCTCTCCGGATGGAAGACGTTCACGTGTAAGCGATCGCGACGGGTCGTAACGCGCCAGTTGACGCTTCGAACCCGGTCGCCCGGTTCGAACGGGCGCACGTTGGAGAACTCGATGCCGTCGCCCGCGGAGCGGGCCACGTAGTTCCCCGAATAGACCTGCGTTTCGGGGGGTGGAAGACCTCTTTCTATACGTTCGAGGCGAGGGAAGACCTTCACTGGTACGCGGCCGTCGAAGAGGCCCTCCCACACGGCGAAACGTCCCGGTCCCATGACGCGCACGGCGGCGAGGCCGAGGAGATGGGACCCCCAGTGCACGGCCCGGAGCGGGAACGTGACCGTTTTCGCCGTCCCGGGTTCGAGCGACACGACCTGCCGCATCGAGCCGTCGACGTTCTGGAACGAGTCCGGGACCTGGACGGCGACCTCGACATCGGAGAGGGCGGACGCGCTCGTTATCGAGATCGTGATGGCGACGACGTCGCCTTCGAGGCACCGATCCGCCGCCACGACCACCGCGCCCTCGAGCGACGGAGGGCGCGACGCTGCGAGCCCCGCCAGTGCTGCGACCACGACCGGAGACGACACCGCTACGAACTCGACGCGGCCGGTCAGGAGCCCCGTGAACACCAGTCCGGCGGCGAGGACCAGGTAGCGAACCAGCTTCGGCGCGACCGCCCTGGTCATACCGTCGGGATCACGTCCTCGGCGCGCGGGGTCGCCACCTGGTCCAGGATCGTCTTCATGACGTCCTCGCCGGAGACGCGCCGCACCCACAACTCCGGCCTCAGCGTGAGCCTGTGGGCGAGTCCCACCACGGCGACCGCCTTCACGTCCTCGGGCGTCACGAAATCGCGTTCGTCCATCAGTGCTCTTCCACGCGCGAGTTGCATCACGGCGAGAGTGCCCCGGGGGCTCGCGCCTACCTGAACGTCTTGACTTACTCGTGTGGCGCGCACGATGTCGACGATGTAGCGGACCATCGCGGCGTCGAGATGGATCAGCTCCAAGCAGCTCTGCATCTCGATGAGCCGGCGCCCGTCCACAACCTGCTCGAGACCGACGTCATCGGTTTCGCGGGCCATCCTTCGGTCAAGCATCTCCGCTTCTTGATCGGCGCTCGGATAACCGACCGCGATGCGGATCATGAAGCGGTCCAGTTGCGCCTCGGGCAGCGGATACGTACCTTCGTGCTCGATCGGGTTCTGGGTCGCGATGACTATGAAGGGAAGGTCGAGAACGAACGTCTTGTCCTCGACCGTGACCTGCCGCTCCTGCATCGCCTCGAGCAGAGCGGCCTGGGTCTTCGGCGGCGCGCGGTTGATCTCGTCCCCGAGCAATAGATTGGCGAAGACCGGCCCCCGCCTGAACTCGAAGATCGCCTTCCTCTGGTCGTAGATGTAGGAGCCCGTGATGTCTGCCGGCAGAAGATCGGGCGTGAACTGGATCCTCTTGAACCTCATCCCGACGGCATCGGCGAAGGAGCGCGCTATGAGGGTCTTGGCGAGGCCGGGGAGGTCCTCCATCAGGACGTGGCCTCTCGCGAGGATCCCGATCAGCACCTGTTCGAGAACGGCCCTCTTCCCGACGATCACCTTCTCGACCTCGTCGAGGATCCGGTGACCGTCCCGGCGCGCCGACTCGAGCGCGGTGCTCTTCACAGGGCCTCTACCTCGTCGATCAGCGCCATGAGGCTGCCGGTATCGGCGCGTACCTCGTCCCTGTCGATCAGCGCGGCCCGTAGACGGGGGCCGAGCAACCCGGCCATCCGCCCCGGGTCCGACGTCAGATCGGCGCCGGTCCTCTCCAGGAGACGCCGTTCGACCAGCCGCTCCAGGAAGGGTCTTATCCGACTGTCGAACTCATCCGGCGCGTAGGAACGCCAGCCGAACAGGCGTTCCACCGCCGCAAGATCGGCGGGCCGCTCCGGTCCCGTCTCAGGCTTGCGGAGCGCGCGGTCGAACAGCGAGACGCGGGCCGATCTGAAGCGCGTCAGACGTTCGAACATCTTCGCTGCGACGATCCACGCGATCAGGGCAACACCCCCGCCGAGGATCGCGTCCCGCCATCCCCCGATCGCGATGTACCCCGCCGCGGTTGCGAGGACGATGATGACGACGGAGGCGAGCGTCCGGGCTATGCCGGCCATGGCACGCCCCTCAACTCGGAGCGCACCGTTTCGAGAGTGGCACGTGCCTCGTACCGCTCCTCCTCAGTCGTCGGATGCGCGCTGAACCGGGCCCTCTCGAACAGGCTGGTCAGCCGGCGCGCCGCAGCGCGCGGGACCGCCGCCTGTTGAAGCGCCCTGTCGATGAACTCGAAAGGCGTATCGGAACGGCGGCGCGGAACCCCCGCTTCGATGAGCGCCCGCTCCATGCGGACGTAGCAGGCGATCACCGCGTCCCTCGGGTCCCGCGCGTGCTCCAACTCCGCAAGTCCGACGTCGAGTTCCTCTGCCAGGACCTCGTCGAGCGGGCGCCCTCCGGATGCTCCATCCCCGCGCCCCAGGAGCGCGATCACCGCAACGAGCCCGGCCACCAGTAAGAGAAGGACGCCGGTGAGGAGGAATCCGAGAGACCGTGACCGCGTGGGGGCCGAGTCGCTCCCCCCGCCGGCTTCGGAGGTGGCCGAGGGCTCGGGACGGTCGAGGATCCCCCGCTCCTCGAGGAGCGATGAGATCGAGGCAACGAGGAAGAGGACGATCAGGAACGTCGCGATCTGCGCCCACACCGGCCTGCGTTTCGGGGGCCCGGCCGCGGCCCCCTTCTGAGCGAAGATCCTGATCATCACCGCGGCGACCACGAACAGCACCGCGAGGACGATGAGGAGGTAGTCGGCCAGCAGCGGGGTGTCGGGGAGAACCGTCTCCGCCCGGCCGGAACCCCGCCGGAACGCGAATACCTTCGGCATCACGGCGGCGACGAAGATCAAGAGCCCGACGGCTCCTACCGCGATCGAGGTCGGTCTTACCCACCACCGAGGATCTCGGTCCCCCTGCATGGCAATCATTGTGGCTCAGATCGCAGGACCTGCCTACTACCGCTGTAGTGGGAGTCCGAGTTCTCCCGCCCTGATGGGATGCGTGTTAGTAACGAGGACTGAGCTCGCGTCACGCGCCGCGGGCCCCTTCCCCTTGAAGTACGACTACCTCCCGGGAGGTCTCCCAGCATGTCGTGGTCCGATCTCATCTCCAATCCCGCCGTGATCGCGGGCATCCGCATAGCCGGGGTGCTCGTCGCTGCTTTCGTCGTTACTCATTTCCTCCGACGAGCCGTAACGAAGGTCGAGTCGAAGGTTGCAGGAGACACCACCCCGCTGAGGCATCTGCAGCGAACGCAAACGCTCGCGAAGGTGGTTTCCTCGGCCGGCATCGTCATCATCTGGTCGATCGCCGGCATCTACATCGTCAAGCTCCTCGGTTTCGACCTGGCTCCCCTGCTCGCCGGTGTCGGCGTGATCGGTCTCGCGGTCGGTTTCGGAGCGCAGAACCTCGTAAAGGACGTCGTCAACGGGTTCTTCATCCTTCTCGAGGACCAATACGGCGTGGGCGACGTGGTCGAGATAAACCAGGTGGCCTCCGGAAAGGTGGAGCAACTCACCCTCCGGGTGACCGGACTTCGCGCACTCGATGGGACGATGCACTTCATGGCCAACAGCCACATC
>JBOGXG010000433.1:0-2772 GCA_050694195.1 Actinomycetota bacterium
GGCTCGTAGAGCGAGGGAACGTAGACGCCCTCAAGGCTCGCGAGCTCCACGACGGTCTCGCGGCGAGACACCCTCTCTCGGCGCGCGTGGATCACGACGTCGCTGATCTCCTGCACGACCTCCTCCCCGTCTCCCAGCGCGAACGCGTCGATGAAATCGGCCATCGGCTCGGCGTTGAACGCCGCGTGACCGCCGGCGAGCACGATCGGGTGCGCGTCGACGCGCTCCGCCGACCTCACCGGTATCCCGGCCATGTCGAGGAAGTTCAGGGTGTTCGTGTAGATCGTCTCTTGCGGGAAGGTGAACCCGATCACGTCGAAGAACGACGCCGGCAGATGGTTCTCGAGCGAGAACGTCGGCACGCCGGCGGCACGCATCGCGCGTTCCATGTCCGGCTGCGGGCTATATCCCCGTTCCGCGAGGACATCGGGTCGCTCGTTCAGGATCTCGTAGAGGATCTGGATGCCCTGGTTGGGGAAGCCCACCTCGTAGGCGTCGGGGAAGACGAGCAGCCACGTGAGATCGACGTCACCGGGATCCTTATGGACCGCGTTCCATTCGCCGCCGATGTATTGCGCCGGCTTGCGCACCCGAGGGAGCAGCTTCTCGACCTCGGGCCACACGGTGCCGGCGACGGACATCACAGGAAGCGCCTCATGTGGACGTTCAACAGAAGTCCAACCGCGACGAAGTTGGTCATCAGGCTCGACCCCCCGAACGACATGAAAGGAAGAGGGATCCCGGTGATCGGCATGATCCCCATCGTCATACCCATGTTCACGAAGACCTGGAAGGCCCAGAGAGCGGCGATGGAACCCGCGATGAGCGTCCCGAAGAGGTCGCGCGACATCGCCGCGATCCGCAGCGCTCGCCAGATGAGGAACGCGAAGAGGCCGAGGAGAGTCGCGGAGCCGACGAAACCCAGTTGCTCCCCCACTGCGGTGAAGATGAAGTCGGTGTGCTGCTCCGGTACGAAGTCGAGTGCGGTCTGCGTGTTCTCGGCCTGCAATCCCTTTCCACGCAAGCCCCCAGAAGCAATCGCGATCTTCGACTGCGTCAGGTTGTAACCCTCCGACTGGACGTCGGGGTTGGGGTCCATGAACGCCGTGATGCGTTCGATCTGATAGTCGTGGATCAGATCGAGTTGGATCGCGAGGAAGACTGCTATCAACCCCAGGAACGCGAGCGCGATCAGATGCCGGAACTTGGCCCCGGCTATCAACAACAGCACGCCGGAGAGGAAAACGAAGACCATCATCGTGCCGAGGTCCGGTTCGAGGAAGATGAGGAAGCTCGGCAGGGCGACGAGGCCCGCGGCGATCATCACATCGACAACGCCCAGATCTCCTTTGCGTTCCGCGAGGAACGCTCCCACCGCGATGATCACGGCGATCTTCGCGAGCTCGGAGGGCTGTGCCTGGAAGGCTCCGAGATCTATCCATCGCCGCGCTCCGGACACGACCGAGCCGGCCGGAGAGAGCACGACTATCAACGCGAGGATCGTGAAGCCGTAGAGGATCGGCGCGAACCCGCGGAGATGCCGGTAATCGAAGGAGCTCACCAGCAGCAAGATGACCATCCCGACGACCAGGTATGCGATCTGTCGCTTGAGGAACAAGCCCTGATCGAGCCCCGCCTCCTGCTGCTTGCTCGCCGTCGCGGAGAAGATCATCAGTGCGCCGTACGCCGACAACACGAGGGTCGCGAACAGCAGCGTCGGGTCGAGGTGTCGGATAGGGGCCTTGCGCGCCATGCGCGCCGATATCGGCTCGCCGCCGATCCTGTCGACCGCCTGTCCGAAGAGTCCGTCTGCTCTCATCAGCCCGATGCATCCTGTCCGAGCAAGACGTCACCCGTCGACTGGTCGAGGTTGAAGATCCCCTCGAATATTTCGCGGGCGACGGGGGCCGCGCTCTCTCCTCCGTGACCGGCGTAGTTCAAGTAGACGGCCACGACGTACTGCGGATCGTCGGCCGGCGCGTAAGAGACGAACCAGGCGCGGTTGAGCTCGGTCTCGCCGATCTGAGCCGTTCCGGTCTTGCCGGCGATGGGTATCTGGTCGAGGGGGAAGCCCGCGAAGGCTCCGGCCGCCGTCCCCTCGTCCCCCATCACCACGTCCTCCAGGCCCTGCCGAAGGATCGCGAGCTCCGTTTCGTCCAGAGGGAGCCGCTCCAACGTCTTGGTCTTGATCCGTCCGACGACCTTCTCTTCGTCGAGCGAAGTGCGGGCCTCGGCACCGGTTTCCGGGGTAGGGGAGGCCGAGGGCGTTGACACCCCGGGAGTGGCACTCGTCGTCGGCGTCGCCGACGCGGTGGGACTCGGCGTCGCGGTGACCTCGACGAGCGGATCCACGGTGGGGAGCGGCTCGGTTTCGGAACGCTCCTGTGGCGGCTCGCCGAAGTAGTCGCCCACCCGTGGCTGAAGGACCCGGCCCCCGTTCACGACGCTGGCGTAGTTCACCGCCATCTGCAGCGGTGTCACGATCAGGTCGCCCTGCCCGATCGACATGTTCACGCTGTATCCGGGGAGCCAGCCGAGATCGCAGCCCTCGGACGTGATCCCTTGCTCCCTGTAGGCGGCGCAGAGATCCTCGAGCCACGTCTCGTCGGGTACGACGCCCCCGATCTCACCGGGAAGGTCGACGCCCGTCGGGTTGTCGAAGCCGAGGAGGCGAAGGAAGTCCTGGAACTTCTCGGAACCGTCTCCGTTAGCCGCGCCCCACTGCTCCTCCATGTCCCAGCCGAGTTGGTAATAGAACGTGTTGCACGAGAT
>JBOGXG010000434.1:0-5596 GCA_050694195.1 Actinomycetota bacterium
TCCCCAAGCTGAAGGAGGCGGGCATCACCGAGATCTTCACGCCGGGGACACCTACCACGCAGATCGTCGAGTGGGTGCGAGGGCACATCTCCGAGCCGGCAGGAGGCTAACGTTTTGGATCTATTCGAGTATCAGGGCAAGGAATTGCTGCGGAAGTACGACGTCCCCGTCCCGGAAGGCCGGGTCGCCAAGACGCCGGAGGAAGCCTTCGAGGCGGCGAAGTTCCTGGGCGGCCGGGTCGTCGTCAAGGCTCAGGTCCTCGTCGGCGGCCGGGGCAAGCAGGGGGGCGTGAAGCTTGTCGCCTCCCCCGAGGAGGCACGCACCGCGGCGGAGGAGATCTTCGAGATCACCTTCACCGACCAGGAGGGGCGCGGCGCTCAGCCGGCGACGCGGCTCCTCGTCGAGCGCGCCGGAGAGCTCAAGGCGGAGTACTACTGCTCCCTGCTCGTAGACCGCACGAAGCGCAAGTACCTCGGCATCATGAGTTCCGAAGGCGGGATGGACATCGAAGAGGTGAACCGGAGCCATCCCGACAAGATCGCCAAGGTTTCGATAGATCCACTGCTCGGCATGTCTGAGTTCCATGCCCGCAAACTCGTGTTCGGCGGCAACATCGACGGACCGGCGAGGAAAGGCGCGCTCGCCATCCTCCCGAAGCTCTACGACGCGTTCGTCGACCTCGACGCGTCGCAGATCGAGATCAATCCACTCGTTCTGACGGCGGACGACAAAGTCATGGCGCTGGACGCGAAGGTCATACTCGACGACTCAGCCGCGTTCCGCCATCCTTTCTACGACGAGCTCAAGGCCGCGATCCCGATCCCCGAACAGGAGCGCGCGGCTAAGGAGAAGGGTCTGAACCTCATCAAGCTCGATGGCGACATCGGAGTGATCGGCAACGGCGCCGGGCTTGTAATGTCGACGCTGGACGTCGTGAAGGATGCCGGCGGCGATCCCGCGAACTTCCTCGACGTGGGAGGTGGTGCGAACGCCGAGGTCTTGTCGAACGCCCTGCAGATCATCACCGACAACCCCGACGTCAAGAGCGTGCTGATCAACATCTTCGGTGGGATCACTCGTTGCGACCTCGTGGCCGAAGGCATCCTCGACGCGCTCGGCCGTCTCGACGTGAAGGTTCCGATCGTCGTGCGCCTGGACGGGACGAACGCCGAGCAGGGCCGCAAGATGCTGGCCGACGCTCCTCACCCGAAGATGGTGCCGGCGGAGACGATGTTGGGCGCGGCCGCCAAGGCCGTCGAACTCGCGCACGGAGGAACGAACTGATGGCGATCATCGTCGACAACGACACACGACTCGTGGTGCAGGGCCTGACCGGCAGCGAGGGTTCCTTCCACGCGCGGCGCAACAAGGAGTACGGCACGAAGCTGGTCGCCGGCGTGACGCCCGGCAAGGGCGGCACCGACCACGAGGGGACACGGATCTTCAACACGGTCGCCGAGGCGGCCGCGGAGACCGGGGCCAACACCTCGATGGTCTTCGTTCCGGCTCGTTTCGCGGCCGATGCGTGCCTCGAGGCCTACGACGCCGGCATCGACACGATAATCACTATCACCGAGCACATCCCGGCACTCGATATGGCCCGGGTCGTGTCGTACGTGAGAGAGCGCGACCGCATGGTGACGGTGATCGGTCCGAACTGTCCCGGCGTTATCTCCCCGGGTAAGGCGAACGTCGGGATCATCCCCGGCGAGGTCTGTAGCGAGGGCCCGGTTGGCCTCGTGTCGCGGTCGGGCACGCTCGTCTACCAGATCGTGCACGAACTCACCCAGCATGGGATCGGGCAGTCGTCGTGCGTCGGCATCGGGGGCGATGCGATCCCCGGCTCCGACTTCATCGACGTACTCGAGAAGTTCGAGGCCGATCCCGAGACCGAGCAGGTGGTGCTGGTAGGCGAGATCGGTGGGGACGCCGAGGAGCGAGCCGCGGCCTGGGCGAAGGAGAACATGTCCAAGCAGATCGTCGCCTACTTCGCCGGCCGCGAGGCCCCTCCCGGCAAGCGCATGGGTCACGCCGGCGCCATCGTGTCCGGCTCCCAGGGGACCTGGAAGGCCAAGGCGGAGGCGTTCGAGAGGGCCGGCTATCCGGTCGCCAAGAACCCCACGGAGGTAGGGCAACTAGTGGCCGACGGGCGTTCCTAGTCGGTGGTTCGGTGAAACAGCCGGCACGATGACAACGACGCGATGACACTCACGCGCGTTGATGGTTCCGCCGGCGCGCCCTGGGAGCGCGAACTGCAGGGAACAATCGAGCAACTCACCGTCGAGTCGGAGTTACTGGCCGACAATCCACTCGGCGATCCGGCCCGCCGCCCGCTATACGTCTACCTGCCGCGCGGCTACGACCCCGCATCGGAGCGGCGCTATCCGACCATCTACGTCATCCAAGGCTTCACCGGTCAAGTGGACACATGGCTGAACCGTTCGCCGTTCGAGCCGAACATGGTCGAGCGCGTCGACGCTCTATTCGCCGACGGCGAGACACCGCCGGCCCTCGTCGTGTTCGTCGACGCATGGACGAGCTACGGAGGTTCGCAGTTCATCAACTCCGTCTCCACCGGTCGGTACATGGACTACCTGGCCGACGAGGTCGTGGGCTTCGTAGACGAGAGCTACCGAACCCTTCCCTCTCCAGAGCATCGCGGTCTAGCGGGGAAGTCGAGTGGTGGATACGGCGCGATGGTGGTTCCGATGATGCGTCCGGATGTCTTCGGCGCACTTGCGTCCCACGCGGGCGACGCCCTCTTCGAGGTCTGCTACCTCCCCAACTTCCCCGATGCCGCGCGCTCGCTACGCGAGGACTTCGACCGGTCGTTCGATGTCTTCCTCGAGCGGTTGCGCACCTCCGAACGCTTCGACTATAAGTTGTTCGGCGGAGTCCTCGACGTGTACGCGATGGCGGCCTGCTACTCGCCCGACGAGTCTGATCCCGGCAGGGCGATCGTTCCCTTCGAGATCGATACGGGTCGGCTGCTGCCCGAGGTGTGGGAACGATGGCTTGCTTGGGACCCCGTGCGCATGGCGCCGAAGCACACCGACGCGCTGGCGAGCATGAAGAGGATCTACCTCGATGCCGGA
The DNA here is from genome assembly GCA_050694195.1 of Actinomycetota bacterium. Taxonomy (GTDB): domain Bacteria; phylum Actinomycetota; class CADDZG01; order CADDZG01; family WHSQ01; genus JBOGXG01. The sequence continues at coordinate 3,096 of JBOGXG010000434.1, forward strand.
CGGGGCGACGAGTACTTCCTCGATCTAGGCGCGCAGGCATTCAGCAAGGAGCTGACCAGTGCCGAGATCGACCACACGCTCGAGCTGTTCGACGGCACCCACATGAACCTCCAGTACCGCTATCCGAACGCGATCCGGGAACTCGTCGTCGCCCTGACGCCGTCCGACTAGCTACAGGAGATCCACGAAAGCGCGCGTCAGTAGCCGCGCGATGCTCTCTTGTCGTTCGGCAACGGCACTCTTCCGTCCGAACTCCCCGGCATAGGTCTGGATCAGGAGATAGAGGCGTCCTCTCTGGGCATGGCACCAGAGGAGGGAGCTGGACCGGATACCACAGGTTGCCGAGATGCCGTCTTGAGAGACCTCGAACGGACGGGGCACCGGCCCCGTGTACGGCGGACGCACCTTGTTGAGCAGATCCCAGGTCTGTTCGGTCAATCGGGTCTGCTGCTCGTTCAAGGCGCGCGCGGCGGCCGCGTTGGGATGCACGTAGAAGATGGCCCGCGCATATTCGGTGGGACCCGCCATGCGCGCCCCGACCGTGACCCAATCGTTCCGGTGCTCTTCCGGGCCGAAGCGGTGCACCTCCGTCACCGAGAAGCCGGTGGGGGCGGCCTCCTCGAGCAGCTCGTTGGGGAGTCTCTCAGCGGCGAGGTCGAACAGTGCCTCCTCGGAGCGGGTCGCCTCAGGTTCTTGGGCGTTCTCGCTCCCGGTGCAACCGACTAGAAGTGCCACCAGAGCGAGGACGATCCCATCGCGCGCCACCCGATAAGAGTGCCACAGAGCAGCGTTACAGGCTCCCGATAGGCGGGTCGATAACAAGAAAATGAGTGAACCGCAGCACGACGCCGTCTTCGACGACCTCGCCCGCTGTCCCTCGTGCGGGTCCCTGAACGATTCCGCGGCGGAGTGGTGCGGACAGTGCATGGTCGCGTTCGGACCGCGCTCGGAGGAGGATGTTCCCTCGCCGGATCTCAACGTTCTCGGGACGCCGCTCGTCGCGCCGGAGTCCTTCGTCGTCCCCACCGCGCAGGGTGGCCTTTTCGGCGTCGAGGGAGGACGGCCGGTATGGCGTTGCGCGCGCTGCTTCACTCGCAATCCGATGGAATCCGACCTGTGCTCCGAGTGCAAACTTGCGTTCATGGAGTCGGCCAAGCGGGAGGCGGAGGTCTCGACGGCTCTGCTGGCAGAGGACACCGCGAGGAAGACGGTCGGGATCGTCGGATGGGGTGCGCGCATCATGCTCATCGTCGGTGGACTGGTCGCGCCGGTCGTGCTCCTCTGGACGGCCGTGGCCGGCGTCGTCGCCTACCTCGTCAGGAAGATGTTCGGTCGTCCTCGCTGATCCGTAGCACTTCGTCGAGCCGGTCTGCGAGGAACGCCCTCTCGTTCGGTTGTTGCGCAAGTTCCAACGCCCTGATGTAGGACGCGGCGGCCTCATCGTGGCGCCCCAGTCTGCGCAGAAGCTCGGCCCTCGCCGAATGCAGCAGGTGATAAGTATCGAGGGATCCTTCCGCCGAGATGCTCTCGATCAGTGCCAGACCGGCGGCGGCACCTTCCCCCTCGGCGACCGCGACGGCATGGTTCAGGGCGACGACCGGCGTCGGCTGGTGACGGGCGAGCTCCGAATAGAGTTTGGCGATCTGGTGCCAGTCGGTATCTGCCGCTGTTGGAGCGTCGGCGTGCAGTGCCGCGATGGCCGCTTGGATCTGGAAGGGTCCCGGCCGCTTCCTCCGGAGCGCGACATCCAGCAACCTAGCGCCCTCGTCGATCTTGTTCCGGTCCCACGCCGCGCGATCCTGCTCGTGGAGTAGGACGAGCGTCCCGGCCTCGGACGATCGCGCGTCGCGGCGAGAATCCTGAAAGAGCATGAGCGCCAGGAGCCCGGCCGCCTCGGGTTCATCGGGCATGAGCTGGACGAGCATCCGACCAAGCCGGATCGATTCGTCACAAAGCTCCCCCCGAACAAGTCGGGGGCCCTCCGTTGCCGAATAACCCTCGTTGAAGACCAGGTAGATGACGTAGAGCACCGCCGTCAGTCGCTCCGGGAGCAGGTGATCCGGCGGGATGCGGTAGGGGATGCCCGCCGCCTTGATCTTCTTCTTAACGCGCACCAGGCGCTGCGCCAGGGTCGACTCGGGGACCAGGAAGGCACGGGCGATCTCCCGCGTGGAAAGTCCCCCCAGCGTACGAAGGGTGAGCGCCACCTGCGCGTTCACGGCCAGTGAGGGGTGGCAGCACGTGAAGATCAGTCGTAGCTGGTCGTCCTCGGACGAGGATGGTGAAGGTTCGGACATGAGTCCCTCGTAGACAGCTTCCTTATCGCCGCGCTTTCGTTCGCGCCGGAGGCGATCGATCGCCTTGTTGCGCGCTGCCGTCGTGATCCATGCCCCCGGGTTGAGGGGGATGCCTTCGTCTCTCCACCTCTCGGTGGCGAGAACGAAGGCATCCTGCATCGCTTCCTCTGCCAGGTCGATATCCCCGACGATCCTGATGAGGGT
>JBOGXG010000435.1:0-1641 GCA_050694195.1 Actinomycetota bacterium
GATCTCCCCCGAATCCACTTGCTGGTCGCCGGCGATCATCTCGAACAACGTCGTCTTGCCGGACCCGTTGGGGCCGACGATAGCGATCCGATCGCGCGCGAACACCTGGAGCTGCGCGTCGATGAAGAGGTCGCGAGCCCCAAAGGATCTCCGGAGTCCGGTGACGGTAAGCACGCACCAAAGTTACGGCACCGCCCAACTTCTCCTATATCTCTTGACCAGGTCAAAGGATGCAGGAGAAGTTCGCCGGTGGGGGGCCTACGATAGCTGTAGTACCGACGACGGGAGTGAGATGAGCGACCGAGATCAGAAGGTTGTCGACTGCCGGAACGTCAACAAGCTCTATCCGACGACGACCGGCGACATCCACGCGCTGGAAGACGTCAGCGCGTCCTTCTCGGCAGGCAGGGTCGGCGCGGTGATCGGCCCTTCCGGTAGCGGGAAGTCCTCGCTCCTTCGGATCATCGCCGGCCTCGACCGTCCGACCGACGGGAGCGTCGAGGTCGGTGACGGGTGGATCTCGGAGATGGGGGCGACCCGGAGGAGGCGGTTCAGACGCCGTCACGTGCGCTACGTCTTCCAGCGCCCCTCGGACAATCTGATCTCCTACCTAACCGTCCACGATCACATGCGTCTCGCTGCGGAGATCGCCGGCGAAACCGATGACGATCGGATCGACGAGGTGCTCGAATCGATCGGTATCGCTCATCGCCGGGCGAACAAGCCTGACGAACTCTCGGGTGGCGAGCAGCAGAGACTTGCTTTCGCTCAAGCGATCGTCGACCGGCCCCTCGTTATCGTCGCCGACGAACCGACCGCCGAGTTAGACGCCGCGACGACCGAGGCCACGGTCGCTTTGATGGGCGCACTCACCGCTGATGATGTCACGGCTCTCATCGTCGCGACCCACGACCCCCGTGTCGCGGAGATCGCAGGGGACAAGGTGGAGCTCGAGCGAGGACGTCGCATCTCGTGAGGTCGTCCGTGCTCGCCGTATCGGGCGTGAGCAAGTCGTTCCGGCGCGGACCCGAGGTCATACATGCACTGCGCGCCGTCTCCTTGGAGATCTTCGCCGGCGAGATGGTGGCGATCGTGGGCCCGTCCGGGTCCGGGAAGACCACACTCCTGAACGTGATGGGGGGCTGGGAGACACCCGACGAGGGCTCCGTCGAACGTCACACAACCGGGCAGGACGTCGATCCGTTGGGATGGAAGGCCGTGGGGATAGTTCCCCAGAGGCTCGCCCTCCTGGAGGAACTGCCGGTCTACGAGAACGTCGAGCTGCCGCTCGTCCTGGCGAACTCTCTCGACGACGAGAGCGTGGCATCGGCGCGCGCTCTCATGGAGGAACTCGACGTTCAGCACCTAGGACGACGGCGGCCGCTGCAGACGTCCCTCGGCGAACAGCAGCGAACCGCGATGGCCAGGGCGCTCGTGCTTCGTCCCGACGTGGTCCTCGCCGACGAACCGACCGGACATCAGGATGCGGATCATGCCGCGACCGTCATCGCGGCCCTTCGCACCACGGTAGCTCGCGGCGCGGCGGTTGTGATCGCGACGCACGATGTGGGCATCCGGGCCGTGTGCGACCGAACGTTCGAGATGGCCGACGGCTCGACCATCGGCGAGGCCGCGGTGCAG
>JBOGXG010000436.1:0-1293 GCA_050694195.1 Actinomycetota bacterium
ACGGCGGCGTACTTCAAGCTCGTGCGCGCCCTATGGACCGGGATCGATCAGGTGGTCGCGAACGAGACGGGCATCGTCGGCAAACATGCCGGCGACGGCGCGAGTGCGTTCTTCGTCGTCGATGATCTTGGTTCCCCGTCGCAAGCTGCAGCGGCCGCGATACGCGCGGCTCGCCGGATACACGAGGTCGGCCGTTCCGTCTTCCGCTCTGAGATCGACACGGATTGCCTGATGAAGGTCGGTCTCCACTGGGGTGGTGGGCTCTACATGGGCCAGCTCGTACCCGGCGGACGACTCGACGTGACCGCTCTGGGAGACGAGGTGACCGAGGCGGCCCGTGTGCAGGAGGCCGCGCCGGAGGGAGAGACGTTGGTCTCGAAGTATCTCGTCGAGCAACTGAACGAGGAGGACGCTCGGGCGCTCAGGATAGACGTCGCGAACATCAAGTACACGCCGCTGTCGGAACTGGAGACGACCACCCCCAAGGGAATGAAGGACGCCGGAAACCTCCCCGTAACGTCACTGTGACCATGTGGTCCATGTGGCCCTGAAGCGGCCGGCACCAAGACGCCCCCCTTAACCCACCGGCGGGCGGGATTCCGCAACCCGGCGTCGAACTACCAGAAAAGGGGGTTCTATGCGTAAGTGGATCTCGCTGGTGGTTGTGCTGGCCCTTCCGATGGTCGTGGCGTCCCCCGTTGGTGCCGGAGGGGGCCCGAAGCATGGTTCGTTCGTCGCCCGAGCCCTGCCTTTCCCCGCGATGCAAGCCGATGTCTACTACCCGGGAAAGGGCAGCTGCCTTGACGGGATCGACGGGATCCACAAAGTATCCGAGCCGTTCCACGCCCTCGCGCCCGGGACCTTGAGCGTCTCCCTCGAAGGTCTGTCCGGTGACTGGGACATCTACGTTCTCGGGACGGACGGCGGACCGATCGGGGCCTCGGAGGCGGCTCAGTTACTCGACGGAGCCGAGGGTGAGGAGCGGGTGACGGTCGCCGTCAAGCGCCACCAGCGGGTGCAGATGGTCGCATGCAACTGGCTGGGCGAGGCCGAGGTCACCGTCCAGTTCGACTTCGTCCCGAAGACGACGGAGCCAAGCAAGCCGCGTGATCACCACTCGGGATCCGGGAGCGAGCGAGACGGCCGGCGAGGCGCTCATGAGGTCGAAGCGGCCGGAGGGCCGGTGACCCCCCTGTGGCAGTGGGATCCCAGCGATCTCCAGGTCTCCGTCGGCGACAAGGTTTTGTGGCAGAACGAGACGGGAGCCGATCACCACGTCACCCCCTATGGGGG
>JBOGXG010000437.1:0-9822 GCA_050694195.1 Actinomycetota bacterium
CTTCTACCTGGTCCTCATCATCGCGGTCGTGTGGGTCTTCAACCTTTACCGCGAGAGCTCGGACCGGCCGGTGGAACTGGAGAGCGTCAACGACTTCTACGACCGGGTGGAGAGCGGCGAGGTCGTCTCGGCCGAGTTCCTGAACGAGGACGAGAAGATCGTCGGCGAACTGCAGGCCGGCGAGCGCTACGAGATCTCGCTCCCGCGCGACACCGTCGACGACACCGCCGAGTTCGTCCGCATGGAGGGGGTTGCGGTTTCGGCCGACCCGCAGAAGGGCTCGCTGTGGCTGTCGGTCCTGTTCCAGTTCCTCCCGATCATCCTGATCGTCGGGTTCTTCTTCCTCCTGATGCAGCAGATGCAGGGTGGAGGGAACCGCGTGATGTCCTTCGGGAAGTCCAAGGCGCGGCTCGTGACCAAGGATCAGCCGAAGATCACCTTCGCCGACGTCGCCGGACTCGACGAGGCGATCGAGGAACTCCACGAGATCAAGGAGTACCTAGAGGCGCCCCAGAAGTTCCAAGCGATGGGGGCCAAGATCCCCAAGGGCGTCCTCCTCTTCGGCCCCCCCGGGACCGGCAAGACCCTGCTCGCCCGGGCCGTCGCCGGCGAGGCCGGCGTTCCCTTCTTCTCCATCTCCGGTTCCGACTTCGTCGAGATGTTCGTCGGGGTCGGCGCCTCCCGCGTCCGCGACCTCTTCGAGCAGGCCAAAGCGAACGCCCCATCGATCGTCTTCATGGACGAGATCGACGCCGTCGGCCGTCACCGAGGCGCCGGCCTCGGCGGGGGACACGACGAGCGCGAGCAGACGCTGAACCAATTGCTCGTCGAGATGGACGGCTTCGACGTCAAAGGCGGAGTCATCCTCATCGCCGCGACCAACCGGCCCGACATCCTCGACCCCGCGCTGTTGCGCCCGGGCCGCTTCGATCGTCAGATCGTGGTGGACCGTCCCGACCTCAACGGGCGGACGGGGATCCTCAAGGTGCACACCCGCGGCAAGCCTCTCTCGAAGGAGATCGACGTCGAGGTTCTGGCGCGCCGCACCCCCGGTTTCACCGGCGCCGACCTCGCCAACGTCGTGAACGAGGCCGCGCTCCTGGCGGCCAGGTTCAACAAGAGCGAGATCGGGATGAACGAGCTCGAGGAGGCGATCGACCGCGTCCTCGCCGGCCCGCAGCGCCGCAGCCGGGTCATCTCCGACAAGGAGAAGAAGGTCATCGCCTACCACGAGGCCGGTCACGCGCTCGTGTCGCACGCGCTCCCGAACGCCGACCCCGTGCACAAGGTCTCGATCGTGGCGCGCGGCCGGGCTCTCGGCTACACGCTGACGCTCCCGACCGAGGACAGGTTCCTGGTCAGCCGCTCGGAGATGATCGACGAGCTGGCGATGCTCCTCGGGGGCCGGGTCGCGGAGGAGGTCGTGTTCAACGAGCCCACCACCGGCGCGTCCGACGACATCCAACGCTGCACGCGCATCGCGAAACAGATGGTGACCGAGTACGGCATGTCCGACCTCGGCCCCCTCGCGCTCGGACAGAACGAGTCGCAGCCCTTCCTCGGCCGCGACTTCGGTCACGTGAAGGACTACTCCGACGTGGTTGCCGCGAAGATCGACGCCGAGGTACGCCGGCTCGTCGAGGAGGCTCACGACGAGGCGCGCGAGATCGTCACCAAGCACCGGGCGAAGCTCGACCTCATGGTCGAACGCTTGATGGAGAAGGAATCGCTCGAGAAGGAAGAGGTCGCCGAGATCTTCGCCGAGGTCGCCAAGCAGGCTCCCTCCGATCCCATCGAGCGCTCCCGGCTCCGTCGTCAGAACCGCGACTCCGAGGGGGCCGCGCCGACCGATCCCCAGGATCGCAAACGCCGCCCGCGCCCGGCCCCCAAGCCGCGCCTCGGAGAGATCTAGTTTTCTAGTCGAAATTCGAGTGCTATCCGTTACTTTCTCGCACTAGAAAGCGGCCACCGGTCCCAAGGCTCTTTCCGCGGCAGGAACGGCACACATGCCGCCCGGATTTCGACTAAGAAAGCGGGCCGGTAACCTTTGGCCATGGACAAGGAACTGATCCAGGAGAGCGTTCGCTCGATCCTTAAGGCGATCGGGGAGCAGCCGGATCGCGATGGGCTCCTCGACACCCCGCGCCGGGTCGCCGCGATGTACGAGGAGATCTTCTCCGGCATCGACGCCGACCCCACGACCATCCTCAACACGGTCTTCGAGGCGAACCACGACGAGATGATCATGGTGAAGGACATCGCGCTCACGAGTTTGTGCGAGCACCACCTGATCCCGTTCATCGGCAAGGCCCACGTCGCGTACATCCCGAACGAGAGCGGCTGCATCACCGGGCTCTCGAAACTCGCGCGGCTCGTCGACGTTCTCTCCAAGCGGCCTCAGGTTCAGGAGCGGCTGACGACGCAGATCGCCGACACCATCGAGAAGACCCTCGAGCCCCGCGGCGTGCTCGTCGTGATCGAGGCCGAGCATCTCTGCATGAGCATGCGGGGGGTCCGCAAGCCGGGGAGCATGACCGTGACCTCGTCCGTGCGCGGTCAGTTCCGGAGTTCCGAAGCCACTCGGGCCGAGGCGATGGGGCTGATCTTCCACTAGCGCACGACGCCGCGAACCCGCGCCCCGGCGCTTGGTTCGTGTCGGCGACAACGCCGCCACGGCCCCGGCCTACACTTCTCGCATGCATCTGAAGCTCCCCGCCGGTGAGGTCGCGCTGGACCGCGCCGTCGTTATGGGAGTGCTCAACGTTACCCCCGACTCTTTCTCCGACGGCGGGATGTGGCTCGACCGCGACGCCGCCGTCAAGCACGGCCTGGCGATGGTGTCCGAGGGGGCCGGGGTCATCGACGTCGGCGGCGAGTCCACGCGCCCGGGCGCGGCCGACGTCCCCGAGGCGGAGGAGCTCCGGCGGGTGATCGGCGTCATCGAGGATCTCGTGGCGGACGCCGGCGTTCCCATCTCGATCGACACGCGCAAGGTCGCGGTCGCCGAGAGGGCCCTTGCTGCGGGAGCATCGATCATCAACGACACCGCCGGCGAGATCAGTGACGGAGCTATGGATCGGCTCGCGGCCGAGTCCGGCGCGGCCATAGTCGTGATGCATTCGAGGGGAACGCCGGCGACGATGCGCTCACTAACCACCTACGCGAACCTCGTCCCCGATGTCCGTTCGTTCCTCGCGCGGCGCGCCGAAGAGCTCATCGGTCTCGGCGTCGACCCGGCGGCCATAGTTCTCGATCCCGGTGTCGGCTTCGCTAAGACACCTCGGCAGAATCTGGTCCTCCTCAGCCGGTTCGAGGAGTTCACCGACATCGGGTTCCCGATCCTGTCGGGTACCTCACGCAAGTCGTTCATCGGAGCGGCACTCGACCTCCCCGAGGATCAGCGCGTCGAGGGAACGATCGCGACGGTCGTTCTCTCGGTGCTGAAGGGAGCGCGCATCGTGCGGGTGCACGACGTCGAGGCGAACGTCCGGGCGATCAGGATGCTCGAGGCGATCGTTCACGAAGGCGCGGGCCACTGATGGATGCGATCTTCGCTACCGGCCTCCGGCTCTCGTGTCGCGTCGGCGTCACCGAAGAGGAGCGGGCCCGGCCCCAGTTCGTGCTCGTGGATCTAGAGATGAGGCGTGATCTCGGCGTCGCGGGCACCACGGACGAACTCGCCGCCACCGTCGATTACGGCGCCATCACCAGCGGCGTCCGGGCGCTGCTGGAGCGGACGGAGGTCCTCCTCCTCGAGCGCCTGGCGCAACTGATCGCGGATCTCCTTCTCTCGCATAGCGGGGTCGTGGGAGTTACGGTGAGTGTGGCGAAGGAGTCTCCGCCCATCGAGGAGGAGGCCACAGCCGTAGGAGTGAGGATCGTGAGGGGACAGCCATGACGACCGCGTACATAGGGATCGGGTCGAACGTCGGCGAGCGAAGGGAGTTCACTCGCAGGGGAGTGCTCGCGCTACGTTCGGCGCCCGGGGTCGAGGTGACCGGCACCTCGAGCCTCTACGAGACCGCGCCCGTGGGCGGACCTCCACAGCGCTCCTACATCAACCTCGTCGCTCGGATCGAGACCGAACTCGACGCGCGCTCTCTGTTGGAGGCGTGCAAGAGGATCGAACAGAGCCTCGGTCGCGGCGAGAGCGAGATCCGGTGGGGGCCGCGCGTGATCGACCTCGACATACTGCTGTTCGGAGACCAGAAGATCAGCGAGTCCGACCTCGAGATCCCGCACCCGCGGATGAAGGAACGCAACTTTGTGCTGGTGCCGCTGCTGGAGCTAGAGCCAGAGGTCACCGATCCGTGGGGCACCCGCCTGGCGGATCAGCAGGACGATGCCGAAGGTGACATCGCCCTGCTGGAGCCGTTCTAGAGCTACTTAAGGATCCCCTTCACGACGAACTTCTGGTCGTCGTGCTTCGCCGTACCGCCGCATGACAGGAGAGAGCCACTGCCGCAGTTCTTGTACTTCGTGCTGGCGTTCGTGGCGACGAGCACCACCCTGCGGACCGTCGCCGGCGAGAACGAGACCGTCTGACTGCCGTCCCCGAGCTTATCCAGCGTGATCCTGGTCAGGTCGGCGGTCCCGTCGACGTTCATCACGATCGCGGTGGCGGTCGTGCCTCGTGACAGCGCCGGTCCTTTGACCTTGAGCTTGACCGTCGACGTGTCCGGCACCGACCCCTTCGGCCTGAAGGAGAAGTAGGCGCTCGCGAGATGGTCGAGCTCGACGCGCTTCCTCGCCTTCGGTGCCGATGCGCTCAGCTTCTTGTTCAACTTGAGGGGGGGCCGTCCCTCGCGCGACGGCTTGTCTAGGTCGCGCTCGGTCAGGAGGTACGAGAGGTAGGCGGCCCCCTCCTCGAAGAACGTCTCGGGGACGAACGCGGTCGCCGCGAAGTCGGCGAAGACGTCGGTGAGGTTGGTGCCCTCCTGCGCCGCCACCGTCTCGGCGGCCTGCAGCGAGTACTGGTCGGGCGCCCCGGCCGAACCATCGGCCTGCTCCCACACCCGCCTGATCACCGACGCATCCGACTGGCCGGGGGTACCGGAGAACGACTCCGAGAGGAAACGCCAGAAGTACCAGGCTCCGTAGCGGGTCATGAACTTCCCGCCGTTGTTGGTGAGGTCCACCGATCGGTGGGGCTGGCTCGCCGGGCTCTGCATCAGGTACTGGTAGTTGTCGTTGACCGCGTCGTAGACCTCGTCCTCCACCCACGCCGCGGTGCCCTCGATGAACCACGAGTCCTCGTAGATGTCGTAGGCGAACTGCGACGCGTGGAAGAACTCGTGGGCCGCGGTCACCTGCATGTTCTCGAGCGGCGGGAGGTTGGGGAACTCGTCGGTCGAGTAGTCGTTGTCGAGCACGCAGTAGGACGACACGTTCTTGCGTCCGTTCGCCTTGAACAGCTCGGGGTCGTCCGAGCTGCAGTAGCCGTAGACGCCGTCGGAGCCGATGTTGGCGAGGTAGACGTCGGTGCGCCCGTCTCCCCCGTTCGGATCCGAGGAGTTGTCGCTCTTCGGGGCGTTGAACGCGAGCTCGACGACCTCGCGGTTCCACACCGTCGTCATCTCGGCCAGCGTGTCGGCCGCCCAGGTCGGCAGGGTTTCGTTGAACGAGTCGCCGCCGCCGGTCGGTACGTAGTGGACGCACACCTTCACGTCGGGGTCGGGAGCGCAGAGAACCTCGACGGTGGCGTTGCGCTTGTAGGGCTGGCCGTAGCCGTCGCCTCGCCCGTCGTCGGGACGAGCCAGGATGGCGGCGGCCTCGGCCCGCTCGGCGCCGTCGAGGCTGCTCGCCCGGATGGCGAGGTCTCTGAGGATCAGGGTCGCGTCGCGGCCGTCGGGTCGCGCCACGGCGCCGAACTCGCCGCGCACCGAGCGCAGCCTGAAGAGTGACCTGGCCCGCTCGAGGGCGTACTCCGAGGCGGACAGGTCCCCGTCCTGGAGGGCATCGGTGAGGGCGTCGGCCCGCGCCGGCGTCAGCGCCGGCAGTGACTTGCGTGTCGAGTCCGCCTTCCGGCGCGCGGACACCGCCGGGGTGGCCGGAAGCAACGCCAGAGCGAGGGTCGCTGCTACGAGCGCCTTCGATATCCGCATCGAGTCTGTCTCCTTCAAGAAAAGAGTTATCCGGGCAGGGGTAACAACGGCTCGCCGGGCCATCAGTTGTCAGGCTATGTATCGGCACCGCCTGGGGAAATAGTCCTTTCTACTTATTTCGTGCATAGCGCGCCCACCTTTAGCAGGGCTTCGTCCCGGGCCCTCGTATCATTGGAGGGACGACCGGTACCCCTAGGGACTGGATTGGACATGGACGACGTGACGGGCGGCCCGCGCCTCCTGCTGGTGGGAGCCGGCAGGGTCGGAACCGCGGTGGCCGCTCTCCTCCAGCGAGCCGACTGGCACGTGGCCGGCGTCATCTCGCGCTCGCCGGCGGCGGCGGAACGAGCCGCGGCGCGCTTCGGCTCGGAGGTGGTCACCTACCGCGCCGCCCCCGAGGCCGACCTTTACCTCCTGGCGGTGCCCGACGCCGCGATAGCCGAGGTGGCGACCTCGCTGGCCCCGGCGGTATCGGAGCGTTCCCTCGCCGTTCATCTCGCCGGCTCGCTGGGAACCGCCCCGCTCGCCCCCCTCGCGGACGCCGGAGCGGCGGTTGCCGCCCTCCATCCCGTGCAGGCCTGCCCCGACGTCGACACCGCGATCGCACGCCTGCCCGGCTCGGCGTGGGGAGTCACCTGCGATCCGGCGCTGGCGGCCCGTTGCAACGAGCTGATCGGGGCCCTCGGCGGCACGCCCGTGCACGTCGGCGCCGCGCAGCGGCCCCTGTGGCACGCCGCCGCGGTGATGACCTCGAACGGCATCGCCGCGCTGATGGCATTCGGGGAGTCGCTCCTGGCATCGATAGGCGTCGCCGACCCGGTGACCGTCCTCGGCCCCCTCGCGGCCGGCACCGTGGCGAACGCCCGGGAGGGCGGCGGAGGAGGAGCGACCCTTACCGGGCCCGTGGTGCGGGGTGAGGCCGAGACGCTGCGGCGGCACCTCGACGCCCTTCGAACCGCGGCCCCCGATCTCGTGCCCGGCTACCGGCTCGCGGCCCAGACGATCCTAGCTGCGGCCGCGCGGAACGGGCGGCTCCCGGCGGGGACGGAGGACGAGATCGCCGCGGTGGTGAACAGATGATCACGGTCCGAACCCCGGCCGATCTCGCCGCCGCGCTCGCCACGGACCGCGATCGCAGGGTCGCGTTCGTCCCCACGATGGGATCGCTGCACGAGGGGCACCTGTCGTTGGTGCGCCTCGCGCGGGCGAGAGGCGATGTCGTCGTCGTCAGCATCTTCGTCAACCCGCTCCAGTTCGGGCCCGCCGAGGACCTCGCCGATTATCCGGGGGACGAGGACCGCGACCTCCGGCTGCTCGCCGGCGAGGACGTCGACATCGCGTTCCTCCCGACCGTCGAGGACATGTATCCGGACGGCGCGGTCACGACGGTTTCCGTGGGACCGCTCGGCTCGATCCTCGAGGGGGCCCACCGTCCCGGGCACTTCGACGGCGTGGCGACGGTCGTGGCGAAGCTCTTCCACATGGTCGAGCCCGACGTCGCCGTGTTCGGCCAGAAGGACGGGCAGCAGGTCGCGGTGATCCGCCAGATGATCGCCGACCTCGACTTCCGCGTCGAGCTCGCGATCGGCCCGATCGTGCGGGAGACGGACGGCGTCGCGCTCAGCAGCCGGAACGTCTACCTCGGTCCGGAGGAGAGGGTGCGGGCGCGCGTCCTCCACCGCGCGCTGCAGACCGGGGGCGGCGTCCTGCGGGCAGGAGATGACGCCGCCGAGGCAGAACGAGTGATGACCGCCACCCTGGCCTCCGAACCCGGAGTGGACCCGGCCTACGCGGCGGCGGTCGACCCGGCGACGTTCCAGGAGCCCAAGCCATCGGGTCCCGCCCTTCTGTTGGTGGCGGTCCGGGTCGGGACGACCAGGTTGATCGACAACATGTTGGTGGAGTTATGAAAGGAAAGATCAGACGATGACGCGCACCATGATGAAGTCCAAGATCCACAGGGCGACGGTAACGGCCGCCGATCTCAACTACGTGGGGAGTATCACGATCGACCGCGAGCTGATGGCCGCCGCCGATCTTCTCGAGTACGAGCACGTACACGTCGTCAACATCAACAACGGGGCGCGCTTCGAGACGTACGTCATCGAAGGCGATCCCGGTTCCGGCACGATCTGTTTGAACGGAGCTGCCGCTCGCCTGGCGCAACCTGGCGACAAGGTCATCGTGATCTCCTATGCGGCGTACGACGAGGTGGAGATCGACAGTCACGAGCCCAGGATCGTGCTGGTGGACGATGCGAACATCCCGGTGACATCAGAGCTTGCAGGGGGCTAGCGATGTTGCTCGCGACGGACGTCGGTAACACGCAGACGCATCTCGGCGTCTTCAAACGCGACGAGCTGATCCATGAGTGGCGCTGCTCGACGGATTCGAGTCGCACGGCCGACGAGCTCGCGTTGCTCTTCGGCGAGTTCCTCTCCCTCGCGGACCTGTCGTTCTCGCGGCAGATCACGGGCGTCGCGATCTCCTCGGTCGTACCGCGCGCCACGCAGGAGCTCAGGGACATGACCATCAAGTACTTCGGCTTCCCCCCGGTGGTCGTCGAGCCGGGGACGCGGACCGGGCTCGCCGTCTTGACGGATAACCCGCGCGAGGTGGGCGCCGATCGCGTCGCCAATGCCGTGGCCGCTCACGATCTCTTCCCCGAGTCCGCGGTCGTCGTAGTCGACTTCGGCACCGCCATCACGGTGGATGCGGTCTCCGCCAACGGCGAATACCTCGGCGGCGCGATCGCTCCCGGGGTCGACACCTCCGCCACCGCGCTGTTCTCGGCCACCGCGAACATCAGGCGCGTCGAACTGGTCGCTCCCCCGAACGCGATCGGCAAGACGACGGTCACGAGCGTCCAATCCGGGATCATGTATGGGACCGCCGCGATGGTCGACGGACTGGTCGAGCGGGTCGCGGGAGAACTCGGCGGCGACGCTCGCGTAGTTGCCACCGGGGGGCTCGCGCAGAGCATGGCGGAGCACTGCAGGACCATCGAGAAGGTCGAGCCGATCCTGACGTTGATGGGACTCCGCCTGATATTCGAGCGCAACGCCGCCTGATCCGGATAGGACTAATCTTCGGCGGTCATGACGGCTGACGGATCGGGCTATCCCTATCGCTTCGAGCGAACCAGTACCGCGGGCGCGATCCGCGAGCGCTTCGGCGATCTCGAACCGGGGACCGAGTCCGGCCAGGAAGTAAGCGTCGCGGGACGGGTCCGGACGACCCGGGAGCACGGCAAGGTCGCCTTCGCCGATCTTGAGGATGGGACCGGGAACATCCAACTCTTCGCGCAGCACGCGGTGCTCGGCGACGACGGCATGAAAGAGTTCCTGGCCCTAAGCGTCGGCGACATCGTCGGGTGTGAAGGCATCGTGATGATGACTCGTCGCGGAGAGCTCTCGATCAAGGTGACCTCGACGCAGGTCCTGGCTCCCTGCCTCCGGTCGATGCCGGAGAAGTGGCATGGTATGACCGACGTCGAGACGCGCCATCGTCAGCGATACCTCGACCTCATCGTGAACCCGGCCGCCCGGAGGATGCTCGAGGCGCGCAGCATCGCCAACGGCACGATCCGCTCCTTCATGGAGGAGCGCGGATTCATCGAGGTCGAGACTCCGCTGCTCCAACCGATCGCTGGGGGTGCGGTCGCGCGGCCCTTCGTGACGCACCACAACGCGCTCGACATCGATCTGTACTTGCGCAT
>JBOGXG010000438.1:0-17845 GCA_050694195.1 Actinomycetota bacterium
TTCCTCGAGGGGACGTCGAACATCGTGGACGAGCAGAACTTCGCCGATCTCGAGACGGTCCGCCGGGTCATAGGCGCGCTCGAACATCGCCGGCTGTTGCTCGAGGTTCTGGCGGACGCGTTGGCCGTCGGCAGCGTGTCGGTGCGCATCGGTTCCGAGAACCCGGTCTCCGAGATGCAGTACTGCACGGTCATCACCGCGCCCTACGGGGCGGCGACCAGTCCGCTCGGGTCGTTGGGCGTGGTAGGTCCGACCCGGATGGACTACCGCCGAACGATCGCTGCGGTCCACGAGGTCTCCGCGAACCTCGGGCGGATGCTGACCGACCTCGGTATCTGAGGTGAGCTGACGATGGCGGACCACTACGCGACCCTGGGCGTCTCGAGGGATGCGAGCGCGGAGGAGATAAAGAAGGCCTACAGGCGGCTCGCCCGCGAACTTCATCCGGACGCGAACCGTTCCGACCCGGAGGCCGAAGAGCGCTTCAAGGCGGTGAGTCACGCTTACGAGGTCCTATCCGATCCCGAGAAGCGCCGGCGTTACGACAGGTTCGGGGATGAGCGGGATCGCGGCGGCTTCTCCGGCTTCGGGGACTTCGGCGACATCTCGGATCTCTTCTCGAGCTTCTTCCCCGGTGGCGGGCAGAGGCGCGCCGGTCCCGAGAGGGGCGCGGACGTCCTCACGCACGTCGAGCTCACCCTCGAGGAGGCCGCGACGGGGATCGAGAGAGACATCGAACTCGACAACCTGGTGACCTGCCCCGATTGCGACGGCACGGGGGCGGCGCCGGGAACGTCTCCCGAGCGCTGTCCGGACTGCAGCGGGACCGGAGAGCTCCGCGAGGTGAGACGGACCGTCTTCGGGAACATGATGACTGCCGTGCCCTGTGCGCGGTGCCGAGCCACGGGTCAAGTGATCACCTCGCCGTGCCGGAACTGCGGCGGCACGGGTCGCGTCGAGCTCACCGAGACTCTGACCGTGCAGATCCCGCCGGGGGTCGACGACGGCGCCCGCCTGCGCGTGACGGGGCGCGGGCAGGCCGGCCCTCGCGGGAGCCGACCCGGCGATCTCTACGTAACGATCGACGTCGCGCGTCACCCCGTCTTCGAACGCGCCGGCGACGATCTCGGTTGTGAGGTCGTGGTCCCGATGACGGTTGCTGCTCTCGGCGGCACCGCCCAGATCCCCACGCTCGACGGACCGGAGCCGGTCGAGGTCGCCCCAGGCACTCAGTCCGGGACGGTTGTGAGGTTGCGGGGTCGGGGCATGCCGCGGCTCGGTGGGCGCGGGCGGGGCGAGATGATCGCGTCCTTGCGCGTCGATACTCCGACCAAGCTGACGAAGGAGCAGGCGGAGCTGCTCGAGCAGCTCGCCAAGCTGCGGGGCGAAGAGCCGGCCCCCCGAGGTCTCTTCGACAAGATCAAGGAAGCCTTCCACCAATAGCCCGGGCTGGGTACGGTGTGCCGGTGAGTAACGATCCGTGGTTCCACGCGGCGCCGGAGCGGTGGGCGCGCGACGAGATCGTTCTCCCCCCCGATGAATCGCATCACGCCGCGCGGGTCGTCAGGGTGGCTCCGCCCGACGTGATCACGGTCACCGACGGCGCCGGACGCGTCGCCCGCGCGGCCGTCAGGCACGTCGAGGCCGAGCGGGTCCTCGTGGAGGTCCTCGACGAGGAGGTGCGGCCCCGGCTTCGTCCCGAGATCGTCGTGTACCAGGGCGCCGCGAAGTCCGGGAAGCTCGACGATGTCGTGGAGCGCTTGGCGGAGCTTGGGGTCGCCGAGATGTGGGCCTTCGAATCGGAGCGCACGGTGGCTCGTTGGGACCCCGCGAAGGTGTCGAGGCTCGGCGACCGGTGGCGTGCCGTAGCTCGCTCGGCCGGGAAGCAGTCGCACAACCCTTACTTCCTCAAGGCCGGAGCGGGCGTGTCGTGGACCGAGCTCCTCCGCCGTGTCGCGAAAGAGCCCCTCGGGCTCACGATGTGGGAGGGGGCCTCGCTCCCGATGCGAACGGCGCTGCTCGAGCAGGCCGACCGCGTCGCGATCGTGGTGGGCCCGGAGGGAGGTCTAACCAAGGACGAGGCCGCCGCGCTGGCGGATTCGGGCGCGCCGCTCGTCTCTCTCGGCCCCCGCATCCTTCGCACGGAGAACGCCTCGATCGTCGCGGCCACCGCTCTCCTCTTCCACTACGGTCTCATCGGCTAGTGCTCCGCCCAATAACGTCTGCGAGGGTCTGGCGAGTGAAAAGCAAGCATCGCAAGGCCGCAGGGAGCGTGCGTACCGTGAGGTACGTGCGCGACCGGGTGCCCTCTGGGCGCGCACGCCGCGAGGCGCCAGCTTTTCGCCGCCAGACCCCCCAGGATGTTTGTTGGGCGGGGCACGAGCGTTTCTGCGTCAGAATCAGTGCGCTATGACTACATCTCCTGCATCAGAAACCGAGGCGAGGGCTCCGGGAGGCGTTCCGAGGGTTCGGTTCACGACGCTCGGATGCCGATTGAACCAGGCCGAGTCCGACCACATGGCCGAGGAGATGGCGGCCGCGGGCTTCGCGAGCGCCGGTCCGACGGACGTACCCGAGGTAGTTGTCATCAACACGTGCACGGTGACGCGAGAGGCGACGAAGGCGTCGCGGATGGCGATCCGGCGCGCCGTCCGCAAGCATCCGGGGGCGAAGGTCGTTGTCGTCGGTTGCTACGCAGTGTCGGATCGCCCGGAGATCGAAGCGATCGAGGGCGTCGACGTCGTTCTCGGCAACGACGAGAAGGAGGAGTTCGTCGAGTCACTCGGCGCTCAGAGGGCGACCGCGCCTCTTCTGCAACTCGGTTTCCGCTCGGCTGCTCCTCCCGGCAAGGTGGACGTACCTCACCGCGTGCGCGCGAACCTGAAGGCCCAGACCGGCTGCGACGAATGGTGCACCTTCTGCATCATCCCAACGACACGCGGCCCCCTCCGGTCGATGGATGAAGACGGGCTGGTTCGGGAGGCTCGCGAACGCGTCGAGGCCGGCGCCCGAGAGATCGTCCTTACCGGCGTGCATCTCGGGAAGTACATGTACGACGGTGGGGGCGACGAGCGAGACCTCGTGAGGTTGTTTCGACGTCTGCTCGACGTCGACGGGCTCCTGCGGCTCCGACTTTCTTCGATCCTGTCGCGTCACCTCACGCCCGATGTGCTCGGCTTCATGGCGGCGGAACCACGCATGTGTCGTTACCTACACGTCCCGCTTCAGTCGGGCGATCCCGAGATCCTTGCCGCCATGAACCGGCCCTATCGCATCGAGGGATACGTGGAGGCGGTGCTCCGGGCGAAGGAGGCGCTTCCGGGGCTCGCGCTGGCGACGGACATCATCGTCGGGTTTCCCGGTGAGTCCGAAGCAGCCTTCCGGCGCACGATGGATGTCGTGCGGCAGCTCCGATACTCGAAGTTGCACGTGTTCAGGTACTCGGCTCGGCCCGGCACCGCCGCCGCTGCGATGTCCGATGTCGTTGCACCCGATGTGAAGAAGCGGCGGTCGAAGGAACTCATCGATCTGGGGAACGAGATCAGGTCCCGTTTCCTTGCGGATCATCTGAAGACGCCGCTCTCCGTCCTCGTCGAGGACGAGCGGACGATCGACGGCGTCGGCATCTGTTCGGGACAGACGGACGATCATGTGCGGGTTTGGTTCGAAGGCTCGGGGCTGATGGGCCAGATCGCTGAGGTTCGGGGTGAGGAGACGAGGGCCGACGGCATCCGTGGACATCTGACGGATGGAGATCCATCCGCCGACCTCGTATCGACGAACGACATAGGGAGGTGACCGTGGCGGATTGCCTTTTCTGCAAGATCGCTGCACGAGAGCTGGGTTCGGAGATCGTTACCGAGACCGATAACGTGCTGGCATTCAAAGACATCAATCCCGGCGCGCCGACGCACGTCCTCGTGATCCCCAAGGAGCACATCACGTCGGCGCAAGAACTCGATTCCGCGCACGCTGCACTCCTGGCGGAGATGTTCGGTGTGATGGCAGACATCGCCGCGGGGGCCGGGCTGGATCGTGGGCACCGTCTGGTCACCAACGTAGGTCCCGACGCGGGACAGAGCGTGCACCATCTGCACTTCCACGTCCTAGGGGGCCGCCCGATGAGCTGGCCTCCCGGCTGAACCCCATCCTTTCCGTCACGGTCTGCCTGTAGAATCAGGCAGCTAGATATGCTGACAGAAACCCAAGTGAAGATCCTGGTCCCGGGCCATCAGGACATGGTGGCACTGGTGGGCGCCAGGGATGAGCTCCTCAAGCTGATCGAGGCCGCCTTCGACTGCAACATCCTCGTTCGAGGCAATGAGATCGTCATCACCGGTCATCCCACCGAGACCGAGCGCGTCTCGAAATTGTTCGCCGAGCTCCTGAACCTCATCGAGCAGGGACACGTCCTCACCACCGACGCCATCGGACGCTCGATCGAGATCATCAAGGGGAAGCCCGACGCCAGGCCGTCGGAGGTGCTGGGCGACACGGTCGTGGTCACTCACATGGGCAAGCCGATCAGGCCTAAGACCATCGGCCAGAAGACCTACGTCGACTCGATCCGGAACAACACGATCGTCTTCGGGATCGGCCCCGCAGGAAGCGGAAAGACGTATCTGGCCGTCGCGATGGCGATAAGAGCGCTCAAGGACGGCGAAGTCTCGCGCATCATCCTCACGAGACCGGCGGTTGAGGCGGGGGAGCGCTTGGGTTTCCTACCCGGTGATCTCGCGGCGAAGATCGACCCCTACCTGAAACCTTTGTACGACGCCCTCTACGAGATGCTCGAACCGGACACGATGAATCGCTACATGGAGCAGGGGACGATCGAGATCGCCCCGCTCGCTTTCATGCGCGGCCGCACGCTGAACGAGGCGTTCATCATCCTGGACGAGGCACAGAACACGACGCCCGAGCAGATGAAGATGTTCCTCACGCGGCTCGGTTTCGGGTCGCGCGCGGTCGTGACCGGTGACGTGACGCAGGTCGACCTTCCCGCCGGCGCGCGTTCGGGCCTGATCGTCATCGAGGAGATCCTGACCGACATCACCGACGTCTCGTTCTCTCACCTCGACGCTCGCGATGTCGTGAGGCACAAGATCGTGCAGGACATCGTCGAGGCGTACCGCATGTACTCCGAAGCCACCAAGAAGCTGGGGGCGTCCGGGGGCTAGGGCCCCCTTCTCATGGATGTCTTCGTAGCCAACGAGCAGGACATCCCCGTGAACGAGTCGCGCTCTGCCGCGCTCGTGCGTCACGCCCTCACCAGCGAGGAGCTGGACGAGACTTCGGAGTTATCGGTTCTCTTCGTATCTGCGGATCACATAAGACGCCTCAACAAGCGATTCGCGGGGAACGATTACGCGACGGACGTGCTTGCATTCCCGATGATGGACGAGGACGACGAGACGTTCCTTCTCGGTGACGTGGTGGTTTGTCCGTCGGTCGCGGAGGAGAACGCACACAAGCTAGGGCATGGAGTGGGGAAAGAGATCGACACGCTGCTGGTGCACGGGACGCTTCACCTCCTTGGTTATGACCATCAACGCCTCGACGACAAGGAACGCATGGACAAGCGCATAGATGAGGTCCTCTCCTCATTCACCCCCCAACCGACGATATGAGTGGCACGGCTTCGTTCATCGCCGTAGCCATCCTGATCCTGATCGCCGCCGGCTTCGCCCTGGCGGAGACCGCCATCGCTCGCATGAGCCGCGTCAAGGCGCACCATCTATCGCAGGAGAAGAGACCCGGTTCGGACGCGCTCGTGAAGATCGTCGAGGACCCGGCCCCTTATCTGAACGTCGTTTTGCTGTGCACGTTGCTGGCTCACATCAGTGGCACCGCGATCGCGACGTCGTGGGCGATCGACCGTTTCGGCAACGGCGGGGAAGCGTTCGCCGCTTTCGGGATGACGTTCCTCCTGTTCGTCTTCGCCGAGGTCGTGCCGAAGACTTACTCTGTGCAACGGACGGAGCGCGCCGCTCTGTTCATGGCTCGCCCGGTGCAGTTCCTGGGCCGGGCCCTTAGACCCCTCACCGGCGTCCTGATCTGGGTCTCGAACCTGGCTCTTCTCGTTCTGCCCGGTCGCGGCATGCCGAAGGGGCCCTTCGTCACCGAGGAAGAGATCCGCCACATGGTCGATGTCGCCGAGGAAGAGGAGGAGATCGAGGAGGATGAGCGTGAACTGATCCACTCGGTCTTCGAGTTCGGCGACACGACGGTGCGCGAGGTGATGGTGCCTCGACCGGACATGGGGACGATCCCCGCCGGCGCGGCCCTCGACGAGGCGCTCGACATCATCATCGAGGCCGGCTACTCCCGGATCCCCATCTACCAGGGGGACAACGACAACATCATCGGCGTCCTCTACGCGAAGGACCTGCTGAAGGCGGTCCATGAGGGCAAGAAGGAGATGCGGGTGGGCCAGCTGGGCCGTGCACCCACCTTCGTACCGGAACAGAAGAAGGTCTCCGAGCTCCTCCGCGAGATGCAGGAACAGCACGTGCACATGGCGATCGTCGTCGACGAGTACGGCGGAACGGCCGGGCTCGTGACGATCGAAGACCTCATCGAGGAGATCGTGGGGGAGATCATCGATGAATACGACAAGGAGGAGCCACTCGTAGAGCCTCTGGAAGACGGCATGCTCCGCGTCGATGCCAAGGTGCCGATCGACGAAGTGAACGAGCTCCTTGAAGTCGAGCTACCCCACGAAGAATGGAACACGGTGGGCGGGCTGGTCTTCGGCATCCTCGGTCGCGTGCCGCAGGCCGGTGAGATCGTGCGGTTCGACGGCCTCGAGTTCACAACCGAGCACATCACCGGCCGGCGTATCCAGAAGGTCCTCATACGGAAAGTGCGCGAGCCGGCAGCCCAGGGCGAG
Source organism: Actinomycetota bacterium (assembly GCA_050694195.1). Classification (GTDB taxonomy): domain Bacteria; phylum Actinomycetota; class CADDZG01; order CADDZG01; family WHSQ01; genus JBOGXG01. The sequence continues at coordinate 6,893 of JBOGXG010000438.1, forward strand.
GAGTAGCGGCATCGAGAGCGACGCGGCGTTCAGATCCGGGTTCGTCGCGGTGGTGGGACGTCCCAACGTCGGGAAATCCACGCTCGTTAACGCGCTCGTCGGCGAGAAGGTCGCGATCACGTCGGACAAGCCGCAGACCACCCGAGGAGCCATCCGCGGCATCGTCGATGCGCCCGGCGCGCAACTGGTATTGGTGGATACCCCCGGCTATCACAAGCCGCGCACGCTGCTCGGAGAACGGCTGAACGAAGTCGTTCGCGCGGCCTGGTCAGATGTAGATCTGGCTCTCTTCGTGGTCGACGGGAAGGCGGGTGTGGGACGGGGCGACGAGAAGGTGGCTTCCGATCTGCTGTCCGCCGGACGGCCGACGCTTGCCGTGATCAACAAGGTCGACGCGATGACACCCGGCGCGATCGCCGAGGCGCTCGCCGCGACGAGCCGATTGGGTGACTTCGAGGAGTTCGTCCCGCTGTCGGCGAGAGAGGGCGACGGCGTCGAACTCCTCCGCGACCTCGTGTTCGAACGGATCCCCGAAGGGCCGATGTACTACCCACCCGGCGCGTGCCGGGACCAACCGCGGCCCGCTTTCGTGGCAGAACTCGTCCGTGAGAAGATCCTCGCTCGCACGAGGGATGAGGTCCCGCATTCGGTGGCGGTGGTCACCGAGGACTACGAGACCAGGGAGGATGGCCTCCTCGAGATCAGGGCAACGATATTCGTCGAACGTGAATCTCAGAAGGGGATCGTCATCGGGAAAGGCGGGGCCAACATCAAGGTCGTAGGAACGGAGGCGCGTGAGGAGATAGAGGCCCTCTTCGGTCACAGGGTCTTCCTCGACCTGCGCGTGAAGGTCGAGAAGGACTGGCAGCGACGCGCCCATGCCCTCCAACGTCTCGGGTTCACCGGGGGCTGATGCGTGAGGAACGCGCCTGCCTATTCCGTACGCAACCTGAAGAAGGTTTACCGAACGCCGCCGGTACAAGCGAACGATTCGATCACGTTCACCGCCGAGGTCGGCGAGGCCTTCGGTCTGCTCGGTCCGAACGGCGCCGGTAAGACGACGCTCGTCCGCCAGATGGTCGGGCTACTGCGCCCGACGTCGGGCGAGATCAGTCTCTTCGGCGAAAGGGTCGATGCCGGCAAGCCCGGCAAGCGTTTGGGTCGCACGGTCTCGTACCTGCCGCAGGGCGCGCTGACGTTGGGCGAACTGAAGGTCGCCGAAGCGATCCGCTGGACCGGCATGCTGCGTGGCCTCGGGAAGGCGACGGCGACGAACGAGACGGAAGAGCTTCTCGCCATCCTCGAACTGCACGGCGCGCGCGATCGACAGGTGAGGAAGCTTTCCGGCGGGCAGAGGAGACTCGTGCAGCTCGGCATGACGTTCGTCGGCCGGCTCCCCGTGTTGATCCTCGACGAACCCACCGCGGACATCGACGTCGCGCTCCGCCAGCGCATCTGGGACCTCATCTCGGATCGGTGCAACGCGGGGTCTTCGGTGATCCTCGTGACCCACGACGTGGCGGAGGCCGAGCGCGCGCTACAACGCGTCGCGATCCTCGACAAGGGCCGCGTCGTCGCGAGCGGCCGCCCGGCCGAGCTGAAGGCCAAGCTCGCGCACAGGACGCGGCTCGACATCGTGGTCGCCGAGGGCTCGACCGTGGATCCGGACGTGCTCGCCGCCGATATCACCGGCGAGACGCGCGTCCGCGGCCGTCATATCAGCGCGTGGGTCCCGGCCGACGAGGCGGTGGCGAGCCTCGAGAAGGTCATGGCCGCGGCCGGCGCCGAGGCCCTCGAGGACGTCCACCTCATCACCCCCACGCTCGAGGACGTGTACCTCGACATAGGGGGCCGCTCCATAGAGGAGGCCGACCGATGACCGATCTCGGCCGCAGGATCGCTGCGCTATGTGCCCATCCGACGCGCCGGGAAAGGCGGGGCGAGCACTCGTGAACACCGCCGCGGCTCCGGCGCGGAGAACCGACCTCTCCCTGGGGGTGGGAGGCCGCTTCTCGGTCTTGCTCCGGATGCAGATGGCGCGCGTGAGGACATCCTGGCGCCCGTACCTCATCGTGTCGTCGGCGATGCCGCTGGGGATCGCGGTGCTTATGCGCGCGGTGATGGACGACGCTCAGGTGGCCGAGTTCGGGCACCAGATCGTCGCCGGCTCGGCGGTGCTGGCCATCGCGATGACCGCGATAGTGATGCTCGCCCAGAGGGTGGCCGCGCTGAAGGAGTCGGGCGGGATCGACTTCTATTCGACCCTCCCCGTCCCCCGCGCCGCGGTGGTCGGGTCGATCCTCGCCTCGTTCGCGATCTTCGCCCTTCCCGGAACGATCATCGTCGTGACGCTGGGAGCGTTGCTCTTCGATCTGTCGCTCGCGGCCCTGTGGGCCGCGGTCCCCGTGTGGCTCCTCGGCTCGTTCGCGCTCGCCGGCATCGGCGTGGCGATCGGGTTCCGGGCCCCCGACGAGCAGCTCGCGGGCATGTTCTCCAACCTCGCCATGATGGCGGTGCTCTTCCTCGGGATCCTGCCGCGCGACACCATGCCCGGCTGGCTCGGCCCCCTCAGGGCGATCCTCCCGTCCACCTATGCGGTCGACGCTCTCAAGCCCGGCCTCGACGGGATGGTGGCCGGCTCTCAGGGGTGGGATCTACTGATCCTGGCCGCGTTCGGCGCGCTATCCTTCTGGGCCGTCAGGGGTCCTCTCTGGCCGAAGGACGGATAGGAAGTCATCGATGCCGCAAGCGACAGTGAAGACGTACGACTCGCTCACCAAGACCGGGGTCCTCGTGGCCGACGACGGCGAGACGACCTGGGAGATCGATCCCGCCGCGATCGACTCGAGCATGTTCCGCTTCCTCAGGCCCGGTCAGCGCGTCACCTTCGACCTCGTCGCCGACGGCATCCGCAACCTCCGCATAGGCATCTCCTAGCCGCAGATATCCGGCCCCCGCGGGCCCGCCGGGGCTACACTGTCATCCCTATGCCGGGGCTCTACAAGGACGAGGGAGTAGTCCTCAAGACCATCAAGCTGGGTGAGGCCGATCGGATCGTCACCCTGTTCACCCGCGAGAGCGGGAAGGTCCGGGCCGTCGCCAAGGGGATCCGCAAGACCAAGAGTCGTTTCGGCGGCCGTCTCGAGCCGTTCACCCGGGTTCAGCTCCTCATCTACCGTGGGCGGAACCTCGACACGATCACGCAGGCCGACATCCTCGACTCGTTCGACCCGGTACGACGCGACTTCACGAGCCTCACCTCGGCCTCCGCCATGGCCGAGATGGTCGAGAAGATCACCCCCGAGAGGGAGGGCGCGTTCTCTACCTACGCCCTTTTGATCGGGGGCCTGAGGGCCCTCGCCGCCGATAAGGGCGGCACCGTTCTCCCTGCCTTCCTCATCAAGCTGTTGTCGGTCTCCGGCTATCACCCCGAGCTCAGGTCGTGTGCCGGATGCGGCGATCAAGGACCGCTCGGTGGGTTCAGCCCCGCGCTCGGTGGCGCCGTCTGCGAATCCTGCTGGACGGAGGATCAGGACGCGCTCGGGATGCCTCACGACAGGATCGCTTTGATGTCGAGCCTCCTGGGATCGGAGTTCGGCTATGCCGCGGCCCCCGAGGCCGCCGAAGAGGTGACGAACGCCCTCCGCCGTTACGCGGAGTACCACCTGGAGCGCCCACTGCGGAGCCTCCAGACGATGCCACGCGTTTAGAGTCCCGCGCATGTTGGACATCCCGGAGGAACGACTCCCGCGTCACGTCGCAATCATCATGGACGGCAACGGTCGCTGGGCCGAGCAGCGGGGTCTCGATCGCACCAAGGGACACGAGCAAGGGGAGAGGGCGCTCTTCGACGTCGTCGAAGGCGCTCTCGAGGTAGGGATCCGTTACCTCTCCGTCTACGCGTTCTCAACCGAGAACTGGGCGCGCCCGAAGGAGGAGATCGATTTCCTGATGGGCTTCAACCGCGAGCTGATCCGCATCCGACGCGACGACCTCAACGAGCGGGACGTCAAGATCCGCCGGATCGGCCGTTTGGAGCCGGTGCCGGCGGACGTCCTCCACGAGTTCGAAGCGGCCGAGCAGATGACCGCGACCAATACGAAGATGGACCTCCTCGTCTGTTTCAACTACGGCGGGCGGAGCGAACTCGAGGATGCCGCCGCCGAAGGCACGATCGCGGACCACCTCTACGCGCCCGATGTTCCCGACGTCGACCTCTTGGTACGAACGTCGGGCGAACTTCGGCTCTCCAACTTCCTCCTGTGGCAGGCGGCATATGCGGAGCTGTACTTCACCGACACGCTGTGGCCCGACTTCGATCGTCACGCGTTGTTCGCGGCGATCGAGGATTACGCGAGCCGGGATAGAAGGTTCGGGGGCCTCTAGCCCTCGTCGATCGTGGTCTGTCCTTCCTTCTTCTCCGGTTGGCGCGCGCCCGGCCCGATCGCGGCGGTCAGCACGCCCGAGTTCGGCAGCAAGACGGGACCCTGATCGGTGAGCATCTTCACGTAGAGGAGGCTCATATCGACGATGACCCCCTCGTACTCGCCGCCGAGGGGGCCGGATCGGAGGAGGATCCTTTCGCCGACCGCGAAGGGGCGAGCGGCGAGCAGCATGATCCCCGCGAAGAGATTGCCGAGGGACTGCTGCGCGGCGATCCCGAGGATCACACCGGTGAGGGCCGTCCCGACGAGCAATTTCTCGAGCTTGATGCCGAGGAGCCCCAACACGGCGAGGATCACGATGGCGTAGCCGAGCGCGGAGACGCCGAAAGCGATTGGCGCGGCTCGGCTCGTATCCCCGTGGGCGGTGAGAGCCTTCCTGATCGCGGTGCCGAGGGCCCTTACCGCAGCGATCCCGGCCACCAGCACTATGACCGCGCAGATGACGGCGATGAGCCTCTCCGGGTCGGTCGCCTCATCGTTCTCGGCTCTGATGTCCTTGAACTGTCCGGCGGTCGCGGCCACCACCTCGGCGGCGATCGCCAGGACCCCGGCCAGGGCCGCCCTGATGAGATGGGGGCGCGCCACCCTCATGGTGTCGGTCTTCATAGGGACGGAGGCTATCGGCCTCTGCTCCCGAGGGCGAACCCCCCGCCGTAGGAAGGTGTTTCGGACATATCGGGCGAAAACTCGGGGGAGGTAGGTCCACTATCAGAGGGCCAAGATCAGAGGGGATGGCGATGTCTTCTAGCAGGCGTGTGCTGATTGCGGCAGTGGTTGGTGTCCTCGGGGCATCGCTGTTACCGGCGCCGGCAACTTCGGGGCCGGCCGCAAAGAAGAACTCTCGCGTCCCGAAGCCCGCGAAGGGGATCGAGTTCAACAAGCCGGTCTCCCTTGCCTCGATGGCCCCCATCCGAACCGCGGTCGGAACCGTCTATTCATTGCAGGGCGGCCAGCAGCCGTCCGATCACGAGTGGTCGGGCGAGCCCTCGATCGCGGTCGACAGGAAGGGAACCGTTTACATCGCGGGGACCTGCTGTGTCGGCCCCGCGGCCCCTGTCTGGTACTCGGACGACGACGGCAAGACGTTCAGAGAGATGGAGACGCCGGGTCACGTCCGCGAGTGGGGGATCGGAGCCGAGGGCGACCTTGCCGTCGACAACGACGGGCGCGTCTTCTTCATCGACACGTACATCCCGGGCCTCATGTCCAGCCGCTGGAGCGACAACGGAGAGACGTGGGACTTCACGATGCCTGCGGCGGGCGTCGTCCCGGGCTTCGACGATCGTCCCTGGCTGGCGTGGGGGAACGAGACCTTGTATCTCTACGTCAACCACGTGACGCACACGGCGGTTTACCGATCGACCGATGGTGGCCAGACGTGGTCGTCCGACGCGCCGTTGGAGTGGCGCGGTGACCCGACGGGCCAACCGTTCTTCCCCGCCCATCTCGCCGCCGACCGCAAGACGGGGACGCTGTGGGTCTCGGGGATCGTGCAAGAGGACGGCGAGGACGTCATCGGTTCGCTCGTGTCGAAGGACGGAGGCGCAACCTTCTCCGAGAGCGTGGTGTCCTTGCCGCAACTCGAGGGGGGCTTCAGCCCGATCTTCACCGGCATGACGACGGTGGATGAGAAAGGGACCGGATACGTCGCCTGGTCGACGTGGGACAAGAAGGGATGTCACGTCTATTACGCCGCGTCGACCAACAACGGCAAGTCGTGGAACGAGCCCGTCCGGGTGGACACCGGCGAGGGCTGCGCGACCTTCCCATGGATCAAGGCGACCGACGATGGCAAGCTCGCGGTGGTGTGGTACGAGACACCTACGACGGAGTCGGCCAGCGAGGGACAGCAGGTGCTGCGGGCCCTCACCGCAGGCTCGACGATCTACGGCGGACTCGACATCGAACTCGCTCCGCAGGACGAACTTCCCGAGGACGCGCCGTGGTACCTCGAGACGGCGTTCGTGAGGGACGCTGCGGATAAGAAGCCGAGCATCGTCCGCGGACGCGTGAAGACGCCCAAGCCACTGCTCCTCGGCCCCCTCGGGCGCGAGCTGTGGGACTTCTTCCAGGTCGACATCGGCCCGGACAACAGGATCCACATCGCCTACGTCGAGAAGTACAAGGACAGCGCGCCCGAGACCTGGTACGTCTCCAGCAAGTCCCGCCTCTGACCCCGTTTCTTAGACAGAATCGTTGCTCTATGGCCAACCCACCTACATCAGAAACCTATGTTGAGCTCGAGGAGAGGCCGCCGTCCCTTCTGCTGATGGTGTTGCGTGCCACGGCCGCCACCGTCACGGGGATCCTCCTGTTCTTCTTCCTCGGGTTGTCGGTTGTCGGGTGGAAGGTCTGTTGTGACTTCGACACCCGGGAGTTCCAGAGCCGCGCCGAAGCGGTGGACGCCGTCGTCGAAGGGATGGGGAGGGAGTGGCCTTTCCAGTCGATCGAGGTTCGCAGCAACAATTCCGACGATCTGTTGATAGAGAGGCATTGGATGGGGGTGACGGAGCTCAGGGCAATCGTCGCCAACGCCGACCACGAACGCGCTGTTGCCGAAGACAACGATCTGGAGGCCACGTTCAGTCCCGACGCTGAATGGGTGTTCCACAGCAGCTACGAACGACGGAATGGAGTGTTGCTGAAGTCGGGCCTCGTTGCCGTCGTCGTGGCCGCGGCGATGGTCTTGTTGCTCCGCCTTACGAGACCGCGTCCGAAGTGAGCGCTTTCCCATAGGAAAGGGTTGCTCCCGGAGCAACGGTTCTGTCTAAGAAATGCGTTCGACGGTCACCTGGACCACTCGGCGGCGGTACATGCTTCGGACCGTGATCGTCCAGCCGTTGTGGCTCACCCGGTCGAGTCGCTTGGGAACGCGGCCGAGCTCGGCCATGAGGAAGCCGGCGATCGTCTCGTAATCGCCCTCGGGGAGTTCCACGTCGATACGGTCGGCGATCTCGTCGATCCGGAGGTTCCCGGGGACGAGGAAGCGGGCCTCTCCCAAGCGTTCGATGGAGGCCTCGTCGGGGTCGAACTCGTCGATGATCTCGCCGACGAGTTCCTCGAGGAGGTCCTCCAGCGTCACGATGCCGGCCGTTCCTCCGTGCTCCTCGATCACGAGCGCGACGTGCTTGCGCTCTCGCCGCATCTCGAAGAGGAGGGGGTGCAGCTTCTTCGACTCGGGTACCACGAGAAGCGGACGGATCAATCGCCGGGGAAGGCGTTTGTTGCGCCGGTCGGTCCGGATCCGCAGCAGGTCCTTGGAGTGGAAGAACCCGATCACGTGGTCGATGTCCTCCCCGTAGATCGGGAAGCGGGAGTGGCCGCCCTCGAGTACCAGGCGTTCGATCTCCGCCGGCGTGATCGTCATCGGCACGGCATCCATCTCCGTGCGCGGGACCATGACCTCCGCTGCGTCCCTTCCGCCGAACCCGACCGCCCCCGTCAAGAGCCTGTGCTCGAACACGTTCAGCAAACCGCTCTCCGCCGACTCGGCTATCAACCGTCCGATCTCGGGGGCCGTATGCACCGTGTGCAGTTCGTTCTTCGGTTCCACGCGCATCGCGCGCAGCGTCATGTTGGCCGCCCCGTTGAGCAGCCACAACAACGGACGGAAGACGTTCGTGAAGAGGCGGAAGGGGACCGCGAGCCAGAGAACCGTTCGCTCCGGATCGGCTATCGCGACGTTCTTCGGCGCCATCTCGCCGACCACCATGTGGAGGAAGCTCACGATCGACAGAGCGATCACGAACGCGATCGTATGGATGAGCCCGACGGGCACGGCAGCGATCGGTTCGAGGGCCTCTTCCAAGAGGTGCGCCAGCGAGGGCTCAGCGACGTAGCCGAGTCCCAGGGATGCCATGGTGATCCCAAGTTGGGCGCCGGCCAGCATCAAGGAGAGTTCGCGGCTCGACTTCAGCGCGACGCGAGCGGTGGTGTTCCCTTCCGATGCGAGGTGCTCGAGTTTCGTCTTGCGCGCCGCGATCAGTCCGAACTCGGCGGCTACGAAGAATGCGTTCGCGAGCAACAGGAGGACCGCCGCGATGAGGTAGGCGGTGGTCATCGCTCGACCTCTTCGTCTTCGGGGGCCGGCCCAACCACCAGCACCTCGGCGATGCGGTTCCGATCCATCTCCACGACCTTGAGCTCCCAGCCCTGGTACTCGATCTGATCGCCCACGCGTGGGATCCGTTCGAGACGCGACAGCATGAAGCCGGCGATCGTCTCGTAGTCGCCGTCGGGGATCTGCAACCCCGAGATCTCCTCTACCTCGTCGGGATGAAGCAGCCCCGATAAGACGTGTGTCCCGGCGAGAGGAATCGTCACCCGTGCCGCAACCTCACCGGGGTCGTGCTCGTCCTCGATCTCCCCAACGATCTCCTCGATCAGATCCTCCATAGTGATGATCCCGGCGGTCCCGCCGTACTCGTCCACGACGATCCCCATCTGCTTGCGCTCTCGGCGCAACTCGAGCAGGAGCGATTCGAGATCTCGGGTCTCGGGGAAGATCGGGGCCTCCTGGAGGATCGCGGAGACCGGCGTCTTATCGCGAGTCTCCGCAGGGACGGCGAAAGCATCCTTCACGTGGGCGATGCCCACGATGTCGTCGAGATCGTTACGGAACACCGGGAACCGCGAGTACCCGGTCGCCAGCGCGAACTCGTTCATGTCGCGGATCGTCGCGTCGTCCTCCAACGCTTTGATCGCCACTCGCGGCCGGAGCGCGTCGTCGGCCGTCTTACCTCCGAAGCTCACCGCGCGCCGCAGGAGAGCGAACTCTTCCTCGAGCAGGGCCCCCTCTTCCCCGGATGAGCGGATCAGGAGCTCGAGTTCCTCCAGCGACCGTGCCATCTCCAACTCGTCCCTGGGCTCGACGCCGAATAGGCGGACCACTCCGTTCGCGGCGGCGTTCAGGCCGACGATCACCGGCTTGAACAACGCGTTCACGAAGCGGAAGGGGGTCGCCACGCTGTAGGCGACCCGGGTGGGATTCGCGATCGCGAGGTTCTTCGGCACCAGCTCACCGAATACCATCTGGAGGGCGATAGCGATCAGGAACGCGGTCGCCAGGGAAGCACCCCGCGCGCTCGTCTCTCCCAAGAACGGGAGTGCATCGAACAGTGGACGCAGGGCCTCACCCAGCGTGGGCTCGGTGATGAACCCGACGATCAAGGACGTGACTGTGATGCCGAGTTGTGCCCCCGAGAGTTGGAAGGACAGAGTCCGGAGAGCCTTCAGCACGCTGTGGGCGGCCTTGTGGCCCTCCCCTGCCTGCGCCTCGATCCGAGATCTGTCTACAGCCACGACGGCGAACTCGGCGGCCACGAAGAAGCCGTTAGCAAGGATCAACAGTAAGACCGCAAGCAGCCCTATGAAGATGTCTATCTCTTATCCCACCCCCATCCGTTAGCGGCCCAACCCGTGGCGCCCGACTATCATCCTCCGATATGAGCGAGGTCACTATGGAAACCATCGTCAACCTCTGTAAACGGCGGGGGATCGTATTCCCCTCCAGCGAGATCTACGGAGGTCTTAGGTCGGCGTGGGATTGGGGACCCTTGGGGATCGAACTCAAGCGGAACGTCAAGAACGAGTGGTGGCGTTCCATGGTCCACGGACGCGACGACGTCGTCGGCCTGGAGAGCTCGATCCTCATGTCGCCAAAGGTGTGGGAGGCGTCGGGGCACGTCGCCACCTTCACTGACCCTCTCGTCGAGTGCACGAACTGCCACCATCGCTTCCGCGCCGATCACGTCGATCTCGCCAAGTCGTGCCCCGACTGCGGACAGGGGCCATCCTGGACCGAGCCGCGGCAGTTCAATCTGATGTTCAAGACCCATATGGGCCCCGTCGAGGATTCCGCGCACGTCGCCTACCTCCGTCCCGAGACCGCGCAGGGGATGTTCGTCGACTTCGCTACGGTCCAACAGACCTCGAGGAAGAAGATCCCCTTCGGGATCGCCCAACAGGGCAAGTCTTTCCGGAACGAGATCACCCCCGGCAACTTCGTTTTCCGGACGCGCGAGTTCGAGCAGATGGAGATGGAGTTCTACGTCAAGCCGGGCTCCGATGACGAGTGGCAGGATTACTGGCTCGAGGAACGCATGCGCTGGTTCACGGATCTCGGCATCCGACCGGAGAAGATCCGCCTTCGGGAGCACGACGAGGACGAGTTGTCGCACTACGCGAAGCGCACCTACGACATCGAGTACGACTTCCCCGGGATGGGGTGGTCGGAACTCGAGGGGATCGCGAACCGCACGGACTTCGACCTGAAGGCGCACGCACAGCACTCCGGGCAGGATCTCTCGTACTTCGATCAGGAGAACGACGAACGTTACGTCCCCTACGTCATCGAGCCGGCCGTCGGTGTCGAGCGCGCCACGCTCGCGTTCCTCATCGACTCCTATCGCGAGGAGGAGGCGCCGACGGCATCCGGGAAGGTCGAGAAGAGGACCGTGCTCCGGCTCGACAAGCGACTCGCACCGACGAAGGTTGCCGTGCTCCCACT
>JBOGXG010000439.1:0-3193 GCA_050694195.1 Actinomycetota bacterium
AGGGGTTCGATTCCCCTCCCCGGCTCAAGCGAAGCGCAGAGACGGAGTGGGAGGGGGAGCGAACACGCCTCTCCTTCGATTCCCCTCCCCGGCTCAAGTGTGATGTCGCGCGCCGAGACGGTTCCGTTCCATGTCAGAAAAGCACCGTCGGAGGTTGTTTCCCTTACATGGAACCTCGTGAACGTTGTCGTCCTTACATAGAAGGGCGAACACTGAGCCGGGGCCGGTTAGTCCGGTGGCGGGTCGACCTCGACGGGAGCGTCCCGGGTGAGGTCGCCGGGTTCTACCGCACCTTCCTCTCGGTGCTCGAGTAGCTCCGCGACGATCCCCTTGGCTCGCTCGAGGCTCGAGGTCACGGCAGTCAAACCGTTCTCGAGATGGCCCGTTTCCAAAGCCATCTTCGCGACGGCGAGGCTTTGCACGACTGCATCGTTGAGTTCGAGCGCGCGTTTGCGGTTGAGCGCGGCTTGAGCCCGACGCTCGTCGGCGAGAGCTTCATCGAACTGTTTCTGTCTCGTTATGTCTCGTGCGATGACCGCGGCTTCGACGATCTTCCCCGTTTCATCGTGGACCGGTGAAACGGAGATGGAGACGTCGACCATGGCACCGTCCTTGCGGACGCGCTGAGTTTCGTAATGGTCGATGCGCTCCCCGCCGAGTATCCGTTCGAGGATCCTCATCTCCTCTCCGGCCCTCGACGATGGGACGATCATCGATATCGGTCGACCGATCGCTTCGTCGGCGGAGTATCCGTAGAGGTGCTCGGCGGCGGCGTTCCAGCTCGTGATGTTTGCTTCGGTGTCCTTCGAGTAGATGGCATCCGAGGAGGACTCGATGATCGCCGCGAGCGCTTCTGGAGAGTTGCGTGTCAAACCCGTCTCCACCTCATTGACGGCCCCATTGCGAGGACCTCCCCGGCCAGGTTCGTCCGACATGACTAGAGAGTATTGCGGACGAGCGGACTTGGCATCAGGCTGTTATCTATGGCGAGGCGTCCCGAGCCGTTCACAGAACTAGATCTCGATCCCAAACGCGCCCGAGTCCTCGTGGACGCGGCGGCCGACATCTATCAGGAGTATCTCGAACGGCTCCCTTCGCTGCCGGTGGACCGGCGGCGGACCACGGGCGAGATACGCGACCTGGTGGCGATCGACATCCCCGAGGAGGGGATGTCGGACACCGCTCTGTTCGATCATCTACGGACACTCGTCTTCGACGCTGCGATGTATCCCGGACATCCGGGATTTATGGCGTACATCGTCGGAAGTGGGACGGTTCCGGGCGCCATGGCCGATCTTCTCGCGGCAGGCATCAACCAGAACGTCGGGGGATGGCGCCTCGGCCCCGGCGCGACCGAGATCGAACTCCATCTCATGGATTGGTTCGCGCGACGTTTCGGTTTGCCGAAGGAAGCGGGAGGGATCGTCACCTCAGGTGGATCGATGGCGAACTTCATCGCGCTGAAGGTCGCCCGCGACAGGAAGTTGGGCCTCGAGACGCGCGAGCGTGGACTCGGCGATGCGCGGCTCGTTGCGTATACGAGCGACGAGGTCCACTTCGCTACGACCCGCGCCGCCGACATGTTGGGGCTGGGTACGGATGCCGTGAGGCTCGTACCGACGGACGATGAGTTCAAGTTGGACGTTGCAGCGACCGAGGAACGGATCCGTGCCGACCTGGACGCCGGTCGCAAACCCTTCGCCGTGATCGCGAGCCTCGGCACCGTCGCGACGGGCGCGATCGATCCGATCCCGGAGATCGCCGGGTTGTGCGAGCGCTACGACCTGTGGATGCATGTCGATGCGGCCTACGGCGGGTCGGCGGTTCTCGCCGACGATCTACGACCTCGTCTCGCCGGGGTCGAAGCCGCCCATTCGATCGCGTTCGACCCTCACAAGTGGATGTACACCCCGCAGAGCGGAGGAGTCGTTCTCGTCAGGAACCTCCAATGGCTCGCGGATTCGTTCGCGGCGCACGCCACCTACGTGCACGAGGACAAGGAGCTCACCGGTCGCGGGCTCGACCTCGGGATGATGGGCCCTCAGCTGTCACGGAGCTTCTGGGCCCTCAAGATCTTCGTCTCGCTACTCGTACACGGGACGCGCGCCTACGGAACGAGGATCTCGCACGATGCCGCACTGGCGCGGTACCTGGCCGAGCGAGTGGACGAACTCGACGATCTCGAAGCGATGGCTCCTGTCGAGTTGTCGATCTGCTGTTTCCGGTACGTACCGACGGATCTCCCGGCCGGCGAGGGTCGCGACGAGTATCTCGACCTGTTGAACGAGCGCTTGATGGCCGAGGTACAGATGGACGGCCGCACCTACTACTCGAACGCGGTGCTGAACGACCGCTTCGTACTCCGATGCTGCATCGTCAATCACCGAACCGAGGCGGGGCACATCGATCAGGTCGTCGACGTAACCAGGGAACTCGGCGCGAAGCTGGATCGCGAATTGCGCCCCGAGCATTTCACCGCCGTTTAGGCGACGACCTCGCCCTCGTCTCCGGGTTCGTCGGGATGGAGGGCCTGCAGTGAGGGCCTGGAGCGATCGGCGCCGGCCCGTGCGATCCACCGGGTCGTAACGTCCGGATCTTGCACTTCCTGACCCGACGACCTCAGCTTGTATGCACCCGGTCGAGCCCAGGTGAACGCCTGTGGGGCCGGCGGCAAAGACATGTACGTTCCATCCGGCAATGCGACCGACGCCTCCTGGTCGGTGAAAGAGCGGATGCGACCGTAGAACTGCTTCGCATCGACCTCGACACCGGAGTCATCGACGTAGCGGATACCGACGATGACGCTCTTTCCCGTGAGAGCGCGAGCGCGCAGGGGATCGAAGCTCCGATCAGCCGGGACGTTCCTGAGTGCGACGAGTAAACGAACGGGACCATCCCATTCGTCGTCGCGGAGCGGTGGCGGCGGTGTCGTGCGCGAGAGCGCTCCGTCGTCGTGGTTCGTCCACGCGGTGACCACATCCGGGTCGGACACGCACGCGGGTATCCCGCTCAATCGATACGTGCCGCTCTCGGCCCACGAGAAGGCGGCGAGGTCGGGCGGCAGGAACACCCCGCGGCCGTCCAACAGCCGCAGGAACACGCCGTTCGCGGTGAAGGCCACGATCTCGCCGACGAAACGGCGCAATTCGCGGTCACGCCCGCCGTCGGCGGGCGCATCGAAGGTGATGAAAAC